>NZ_LSKH01000017.1:0-46895 GCF_001557395.1 Sphingomonas sp. CCH5-D11
CCCCGGCCACCGGCGGCGCAGCGTTTCCGCTGGCTGCAGGGCAGCAATATCGGGAAGATCGGCATCGACCACGCCAGCGGGTACGCTGTCGGCTTTGGCGCTCAAGACCTCGGGCTTCCTTTGCACGCATCCCGCATAACAACTTGCGGATGTCAGGCGCATGACGCCCGATTGTGGTTTCTTTTCGGCGGCAATCTGGGCTGTAGAGGGCCGGCAGACAAGATGAACGGCGCCCGGCACATCCTCAGCTACGCTCAGACGCTTCGTGGCGGCGGGGTCGAACGCGCCCTGCTGCGTCTGGCGGGAGCATGGGCGAGGGAAGGCCGGCGCGTGACCCTGATCATCGGAGAAGCGGAGGGGCCTTTGCGAACCGAAGTTCCCGACACGGTCGAATGCGTCGGGCTGGGGACCAGTCGCTATACCGCCCTGCGAGCGGTCGCTGCCTATGCCGCGGACCTGCGCCCCGATATGATCTTCTGTCCTGGCAGCCATTATACGAGCATCGCGGCATGGACGAAGTGGCGTCTCGGGAAGGGCTGCCCGCCGATCGTGGGCAAGGTGTCCAATGCGCTGGAGCGGCCTGATTACGGGCCGGTGATGACGGTGGCGCACCGCGCGTGGCTGCGCCAGCACCCCGCCTTTCTCGACCGGGTCGTGGTTATGTCGGAGGCGAGCGCCGAGGCGGCGATCCGCCTCATGCGGCTCCCGCGGCAACGCATCGCCGTCATTCCAAACCCGCCCGCCCCGCGCCTACTGGACGCGCCACTGCCGCCATTGCCGCCGCGCTACATTCTTGGCGTCGGACGGCTGGCGCCGCAAAAACGCTGGGATCGCCTGGTCGAGATCATGCCCCGGCTGGCGCAGCGGATCCCGCTTGTCATCCTGGGGGAGGGCGAGTGCCGCGCGGCGCTGAGGGCGCAGGCGGATGCCCTTGGCGTCGAACTGCTGCTGCCCGGCCATGTCGCGGATCCGCTAGGCGCCATGGCGGGCGCCGCCGTGCTTGCCCTGACGTCCGATTTCGAAGGCGTGCCCGGCGTGCTGGGCGAGGCGCTTTCCATGGGTACGCCGGTCGTGACGACCGATTGTGCCCCTGCCGTGCGGGAAATCGTCGCGGCGCCATCGCTCGGGTCGATCGTTGCACGCGGTGATGCGGCCGCATTGGCGGCGGCGCTGGATCATTGGCTTGGGTCTCCAGTGCGCCCCCAGCCCGTTCCGCTGCCCGGCGCGGACTCGGCCGCGCGCTATCTCCGGCTGTTCGACGACCTTATTGCGGCATGACCCGGTTAGGCGCTGCCGCCTGCACGGCGGGCAGCGCAAGGCTGGCGGCTTCCGCCGCACGCAGCTTGGGATAGGCGTCCAGCGGCACGTCGAACCGCCGCGCATTGGCAAGCTGCGGCACGAGGCAGAGGTCGGAAATGTCGGGCGTGTCGCCGCCCAGGAATGGGCCGTCACCGGCCAACTTCTCTACCGCCGTCAGACCCTCCACGATCCAGTGGCGATACCAATCGTCCTTGGCGGCCTGATCCGCGCCGAACTGCGCCTCCAGCCGCTTCAGCACGCGCAGGTTGTTCAGCGGATGAACGTCCGCCGCAATGGCCAGCGCCCGCGCGAGCTGGTCGGATCGCACAAAGGGATCCTTGCTCACCATCGGCGGCTCGGGAAAGTTCGCGTCCAGCCAGTCCACGATCGCCAGACTTTGCGTCAGCGGCCTGCCGTCCACCACCAGGGTGGGCACGAACCCCTGCGGGTTGAGCGCACGGTTGGCGTCCTCGGCCTGCTCACCGGCCAGCAGGTTGACCGGCACCGTCTCATACCGGACGCCCTTCAGGTTCAGGCAGATGCGGACCCGATAGGAGGCGGAGGAGCGCCAGTAATCGTGAAGCACGATCCTCATGCGAGCGCCTCTTGCTCGCGCTCGTCCTCCACCGTCTCACTGCGCCGCTCCATTGCCGCCTTGATCATCGCGGTCATCGGATCGGCCAGCGCGAGGCCCAGAATGCCGAACAATGCGCTCGCCAGGATCTGCGCGCCAAGCGTCAGCGCCGGCGGCATGTCCACCGTACGCTTGGCAACCATCGGGATCAGCACATAGCCGTCGAAGGTCTGCACGATGACATAAGTGCCGATCGCCCAGATGCCGGTGTCCGCGCCCGCGGAGAAGCCGACGGCGATCATCAGCGCACCGGAGATGAAGGCGCCGATGTTCGGGATGAAGGCGAGGATGCCCGTCAGGATGCCGAGGATCATCGCCATGGGAACGCCGCCGATCATCAGCGCAATCCAGGTCAGCAAGCCCTCTGCGACCATGCCGATGATGCGGCCGAACAGGAGCCGCCGCAACGTGTAACCCATGCGCTCCGTCACGATCGCGAACTCTTCGCGCTTCTCCTCCGGGATCATCCACTGGAGGCCGCGTTCATAGACCCGCGGATCCATGGCGATGAACAGGCCGATCACCAGGATCATGAAGATGGTGGTGAGCGCGCCCACCGCAGTGCCGACCCACGAGGTGAGGCGACCCACCGAACTCATCGCCTGCCGGGCGATGCCGCTGATGTCCGACGCGCCCGGCATCAGGCCATGGCTGGTCAGCCAGCTGCTCAACAGCACCGCCTGCGCCTCCAGCGTCGCGCGCAGCTGATTGACCTGCTCCGCCACCTGCACGCCGGTGAGCACGAACGTGCCGATCAGGAAGATGACGGTCAGCAGGCAGACGATCAGCAACCGCCAGGCGCGCCCGATCGGCAGAACCCGGCCGAGCAGGCGTACACCGCCGTCCAGCATGGCGGCGAACACCAGGCCGGCAAAGATGATCAGCAACGGCTGCACGAGCAGCACGATCAAGGCGATGGCCGATGCCATGCCCAGCCATACGGCGGCGCGCTTTATCTCGCGGCGGGTGGCGGGATCGCGAACCTCATTCGGGCTGGCTCCTTCGACAATCCTGACGCCAGCTTCGCTCACCGTGTTTCCTCCGGGTGCAGCGAAATGCCCGCACGGCCGCTGCGCAGCGAACCAAACCACGTGACCGGGTTGATGGTTGCCGATCCATCGACGGAGAAGGTGATGAATTCGGCGCGCCCGCCGATATTTTCCCACGGCACCGGCCCGCCGAGCCCCTTTTCGCTGCCGCCCAGCGCAAAGCGGCTGTCGGCGGAACGATCGCGATTGTCACCCATCAGGAACAGGTGATTTTCCGGGATGCGGATCGGCCCGTAATAGTCGCCCGGGCTGGTGCCCAGCTCGACCGTGTCGAAGCGGCGGCCGTTCGGCAGCGTTTCGGTCACGATCGGCAGGCGGCAGACGGTGGCGCCGTCAGCGCGGGTGATCCGCGCTTCGGGATATTGCCACGGATCGCAGGTGGCGTTCCGGTCGACGGGCAGGTCGCGATAGTGGATCGGCCCGCGCGCCACTGGCCTGCCGTTCAGGATCACGGTGCCCGCGCGCACCTCCAGCGTGTCGCCGGGCAGGCCGATGACCCGCTTGATATAATCGCTCGTCTGCCCGGGCGGCGTGACGATCACGACGTCGCCGCGCTTCGGCATGGCGCCCCACACGCGCCCGCGCCATTCCGGCAACTGGAAGGACCAGCTTTCCACCGGCTCGCGCAGCACCGCTCCCCTGAAGACCGCCGCGGGATTGGGAATGGTCGGCGAGACGAAGGACCACCCGTAGGCAAATTTGGATACGATCAGCCGGTCGCCGACCTCCAGCCCCGGCAGCATGGATTCGCTGGGGATGTAAAAGGGCTTGGCGATGAAGCTGTGAAAGCCCAGCACCGCCAGGATCAGCCAGAACAGGCCCTTCGCCTCACCCCACCAATCAAAGCCGCGCGTGCGGCGTTGTTCGGGCGCTTCGTCAGCCGGGGGCTCGCCCGTCACCGGCAGTTTCTCGGCCAGATCGTTCACGTTCCTGAGGGTCACTCGTCCGGGATGGCCTCGATGATCACAAAGGCCTGCGCCCAGGGATGATCGTCGGTCAATGTCAAATGGATATGCGCGCGGTGGCGTGCGGGAATCATGGCGTCAAGCGCGGCTTTCGCGCCGCCCGACAGCGCCAGGGTCGGCGCGCCGGAGAGCGCGTTCACCACGCCGATGTCCTTCATGAACACGCCGCGGCGAAAGCCGGTGCCGACTGCCTTGGAGAAGGCCTCCTTGGCGGCGAACCTTTTCGCATAGGTGCCCGCGATGGTGAACGGCCGGCGCTTTGCCTTGGCGCGTTCCACATCGGTGAAGACCCGCTCCTCGAATCGTTCGCCGAACCGGTCGAGCGACGCCTGGATACGCTCGATGTTGCACAGGTCGGAGCCGAGGCCCACGATCATCGCGCCGCCTCCATCGCCGAGCGCATCCGACGGATGCTTTCGCCCAGCCCTGTGAAGATCGCCTCGCCGATCAGGAAGTGGCCGATGTTCAGCTCCACCACCTGCGGGATCGCCGCGATCGGCGCGACATTGTCGAAGGTCAGGCCGTGTCCGGCGTGAACCTCGATGCCGTTCTTCGCCGCCAGCGCGGCCGCATCGGCGATCCGCCTCAGCTCCTCCGCGCGTGCGCCGCCGTCGAGCTCGCAATAACGGCCGGTATGCAGCTCGACGACCGGCGCCTTCAGCCGCAGCGCCGCGTCGATCTGCCGCGCGTCCGGCTCGATGAACAGCGACACGCGCGTGCCCGCCTCACCAAGGGCGGCGACCATCGGCACCAATCGATCGAACTGGCCAGCCGCATCGATCCCGCCCTCGGTGGTGCGCTCCTCGCGCTTTTCGGGAACGATGCACGCGGCGTGCGGACGATGTCGCAGTGCGATCTCCACCATCTCCTGCGTCGCAGCCATTTCCAGGTTGAGCGGAATGGTCAGCGTATCGGAAAGCCGCGCGATATCCTCGTCGGTGATGTGCCGCCGATCCTCTCGCAGATGCGCCGTGATGCCGTCCGCCCCGGCCTCGGCCGCGAGCTGAGCCGCGCGCACCGGATCGGGATAGGCGCCGCCGCGGGCGTTCCGGACGGTTGCGACGTGATCGATGTTGACGCCCAGGCGCAAATATCCGCTCATCTACCCTCCATCCGCCGGGGCGCGGCCCGGTTCACGCTGCCGACCGGCTACCCGGCTTGATCGCGGGAATGGCAGCGAGCTCCGGCGGGAGCGAGTCCGCCTCATAGGTGGGCACATCAAGCCGGATCAGGGGAAAAAAGGGTACGCCAATGTCCGCCGTGCCGTTCGACCGGTCCACCAGCGCCGCGCCGGCGATCACCCGGCCGCCGGCCGCCTCGATCGCCTTGATCGCCTCGCGCGATGAGAGCCCGGTGGTGACGACATCCTCCATCATCAGCACCTCCTGCCCCTCTTCCAGGCGGAAGCCGCGGCGCAGTTCGAAGGTGCCGGTCGGCCGCTCCACGAACATCGCCTCCACGCCAAGCGCACGCGCCATCTCATGCCCGGCAATCACGCCGCCCATCGCCGGGGAGACCACCGCGGAGATGCGGCTACGCACGTCGGCGGGAATCCGCTCGACCAGCGCCTCGGCCAGCCGCGCACCCCGGCGCGGGTCCATCAGCACGCGGGCGCATTGCAGATAGCGCGAGGACCGGAGCCCCGACGACAGGATGAAATGCCCTTCCAGCAATGCGTCTGCCGCCCGGAATTCCGCCAGAACCTCGTCGTTGTTCACCAAAAGCCCTTTTTTCGTCCGCGCCCCGAAATACGAACGACGCGCCGGCCATGCAACGGACCGGCCGTTGCGGGTGCAAATAAAGCAACATGCGTGCTTGAGGCGCGCGAAACCCCTCCGTATAGGCGGCAGAGTCCAAGGGGTCTGCCGCAGGGGGTGTGCGGGCCTCACACTGGAGAGGCAAGGTTACCGCACGGATGAGAAGCGCGTTCAAGGGATGGATGCTGGCCGCTGGGCTCGCGCTGGCCGGGCTTGCGCCCGCCGCAGCCCAGCCGGCGGCAACGGGGGGCGATGTTGCAAGCGCCCCGGCCGAAGCGGCTGCGATCGGCAATTCGGTCAATGTCGGGGAGCGGGCGCCGGATGTGGCTCCCGCTGCACCGGGGGCGGCGGGCGCCGATTCCGCGCCGCTGACGGCAAGCCCGGTCATCGGTCAGCCGACCGATCGGCTCATGTCGATCCAGCCGCAGGTCACCAAGAATGGCCAGCGTGCGATGGATTTCCACAATGGCATCCTGTTCCCGCTGATCGTGGCGACCAGCCTGCTCGTGCTGGCGCTGCTGGTGTGGGTGGTGATCCGGTACCGCCAGGCGGCAAACCCGATCCCGTCCAAGACCAGCCACAACACCATCATCGAAGTGGTGTGGACGCTGGCGCCGGTGCTGATCCTTGTCGCCATTGCGGTGCCGTCGATCGGCCTGCTTTCGGCGCAGTTCAAGCCGGCACCCGCCGGTGCCGTGACGCTGAAGGCGATCGGCAACCAATGGTATTGGAGCTATCAGTATCCGGACCATGGCGGGATCGAGATCACCGCCAACATGCTCAAGGAAAAGAACGAGGTTGCCGCTGGTGAGCGCTTCCGTACCGATGCGGATGGCCCCCGCCTGCTCGCAACGGACAATCGTATCGTGCTGCCGGTGGGCGTGCCGATCCGCCTCATCACCACCGCCAATGACGTGATCCACAGCTGGGCGATGCCGGCGTTCTGGATCAAGCTGGATGCGGTGCCGGGCCGCCTGAACGAGACGAGCTTCACCATCGAGAAGCCGGGCATCTATTACGGCCAGTGCTCGGAACTGTGCGGTGCGCGCCATGCGTACATGCCGATCGCCGTTGAAGCGGTGTCGCCGGCGCAGTTCGCAGCGTGGATCCAGTCCAAGGGCGGCAAGATGCCGGGCGCGGCCGAGCCGTCGGCCGCTGCGATCCCGCAGCCTGGCGCGGACAATTCCGCCAGTGCCGCCGCTGAGGCGGCCGCGGCGGACAACCTGACCGGGCCGACGCAGAACGCCACCGTCGAACCTGCCACCTCCCCGCAGGGTGCCACCGCCAATCCGGGCGGCACCGGCGACACGGGACGCTGATCATGACCGATACCGCACTTCACCCGTCCGCCTTCCAGGCGCACGACGACCACGCGCACGACCATCACGACGCGGATCACAAGCCGGCGTTCTTCCAGCGCTGGTTCATGTCCACGAACCACAAGGACATCGGCACCCTCTACCTGATCTTCGCGATCTGCGCCGGCATCATCGGCGGCGCGATTTCGGGTCTGATGCGTGTCGAGCTGCGTGATCCGGGCATTCAGTATCTGCCGACCTGGCTGGCCATGCTGCATGGACCGGGCACGTTCGATGAAGCGCTCCACCTGTGGAACGTGATGATCACTGCCCACGGCCTCATCATGGTGTTCTTCATGGTGATGCCGGCGATGATCGGCGGGTTCGGCAATTGGTTCGTGCCGCTGATGATCGGTGCGCCGGACATGGCCTTCCCGCGCATGAACAACATCAGCTTCTGGCTGCTGGTGCCCTCGTTCCTGCTCTTGCTGGCCTCGCCCTTCTTCGGCGCGGGTGCGGGCACCGGGTGGACGGTCTATGCGCCGCTATCCACTTATGGTGAGCCCGGGCCGTCAGTCGACATGGCGATCCTGTCGCTGCACCTTTCGGGTGCGTCGTCGATCCTCGGCGCGATCAACTTCATCACCACCATCTTCAACATGCGCGCACCGGGCATGACGCTGCACAAGATGCCGCTGTTCGCCTGGTCGGTGCTGGTCACCGCGTTCCTGCTGCTGCTGTCGCTGCCGGTTCTCGCCGCTGCGATCACGATGCTGCTGACCGATCGCAACTTCGGCACGACCTTCTTCGATCCGGCCGGTGGTGGCGATCCGGTGCTGTACCAGCACCTGTTCTGGTTCTTCGGTCACCCCGAAGTGTACATCATGATCCTGCCGGGCTTCGGCATCATCAGCCACATCATCTCCACGTTCAGCCGCAAGCCCATCTTCGGCTATCTCGGCATGGCCTATGCCATGGTCGCGATCGGCGTGGTCGGCTTCGTCGTGTGGGCGCACCACATGTTCGCCACCGGCCTGAGCGTGAACACCAAGATGTATTTCACCGCCGCGACGATGGTGATCGCGGTGCCGACCGGCATCAAGATCTTCTCCTGGATCGCGACGATGTGGGGTGGCTCGCTCACCTTCAAGACGCCGATGGTCTGGGCGATCGGCTTCATCTTCATGTTCACCGTGGGCGGCGTGACGGGCGTTGTGCTCGCCAATGGCGGCGTCGACGATTACATGCATGACACCTATTACGTGGTGGCGCACTTCCACTACGTGCTGTCGCTGGGTGCCGTGTTCGCGCTGTTCGCCGGCTTCTATTACTGGTTCCCGAAGATGTCGGGGAAGATGTACAACGAGTTCCTCGGCCAGCTGCACTTCTGGGTGTTCTTCGCCGGCGTGAACGTCCTGTTCTTCCCGATGCACTTCCTGGGTCTTCAGGGCATGCCGCGGCGCTATCCGGATTATCCGGACGCCTATGCCTATTGGAACCAGATCGCGACCCATGGCTATGAGATCATGGCGCTGGGCATGGTGATCTTCTTCATCAACCTGGTTTGGTCGCTGGCCGCCGGCAAGAAGGCGCCCGACAACCCCTGGGGTGAAGGTGCAACGACGCTGGAGTGGACGCTGACCTCGCCGCCGCCGTATCACCAGTTCGAGACGCTGCCGGTGATCGAGGACGAAAAGCACCATTGATCGCTAGCCAATGGCAAAGAAAAAGCGCCTCGCGAGTGTTCTCGCGGGGCGCTTTTTCTTTCCGTTTGCAGCGGCGGAAGGTGCGGCGCCGACCAGGGGGCAACCGCACGGCACCGGCGCATCGCCGACGCAGCGTGCCTTTCTAGAGCCGGATGAAGAGGTTCAGCGCGGCGGCGTGAACCATGTTGACGCGCCGCCCGGGCGCGTCGCGGGTCTGGTTGAGGTATCCCGCCTCCAGCGTCGACGTGCCCGCCAGCGGGATCTCGACCCCGAAGAACGTGCGCACCTGATCAAATCCAGTGACACCGCCCCATTCGGCCGATTTCAGGCCGACAAAGCCCTCTACCGAGCCAAGCGCGGCCAGGCGTTTGCTGCCCGGCGCGAGCGGATATTCGAATCGCATCATCTGCCGCGCACGCAGCGACATGCCGTCGCCGTCGGAACGCCAGCGCTCTTCCAGCCGGGTGCGCGATTGCACCTCGAGGCGGCCGACCGTGCCGACGTTCCACGTCACTTGCTGGAACAGTCGGTCTTCCTGCAGATCGGGCCCGTTCTCCACCGGATCAATCACATGGGCGTAGCCCTGGTAGACAGTGACCTGCTTCGACAATTGCACGCCCACGGCTGGGCGCAGGAGCAGTTGCGACAGGCGCGAAACGCCGTCGCCGATCCGCGGCTGGACTTCCGCAAAGAAGACGACCGGTCCCTGGATCTGCCCCATCACCGTTCCGTTCACCCACAGCGCCTCGTCATGCGTCGTCTGGGCGGCGGCCGGAACGGCCATGGTCAGGGCGGACAGGAGACAGAGCGGCGTCAGGCGGTGCATGACGCCAACTCTAGCTGCGCGGGAGGTGAGTCGTCATGCTTTCGCGCGGCGGCAGCAACAAAATGTAGGAGAGGAAGACATGCCCGAGTTCCGGATGATCGATACCGGCCCGGTGCGGATTCGCACCGCGGTGGAGGGGTCGGGGCCGCTTGTCCTGATGGTCCACGGCTTCCCCGAAAGCTGGTGTTCCTGGCGGCATCAGCTCGGGCCCGTGGCGGCCGCCGGCTTCACCGCCGCCGCGATCGACGTGCGCGGCTATGGCGGATCGGACAAGCCGACCGACGTTGCGGATTATGCCATGGAGCATCTCGTCGCGGATATCGACGCCGTTGCCGAGGCGCTTCAACCGGGCGCACCGGCGATTCTCGTCGGGCATGACTGGGGCGCGCCCCAGGTCTGGAACGCGGCGCTCACCCGCCCCGATCGCATCCGCGCCGTGGCGGCCATGTCGGTCCCCCACACCGGGGTTCCGAGCCGCCCGTTCACCGAGGTGTTCCGGCAGGCCTTCACCAGCAAGGGACGCTTTTTCTATCAGGAATGGTTCCAGGAGGTCGGGCCGGCGGAAGCGGAAGCGGAGCGCGACGTCCGCGATTTCCTGCGCAAATTCTACTATGCCATTTCGGGCGATGCGCCGCCGGGCACATGGCCGACGAAGGCAGCGGGCGCCTCGCTGCTGGAGGGCATGGTCGATCCCGATCCGTTCCCCGCATGGCTGACGGCCGAGGACCTCGATTATTATGTCGCGGAGTTCGAAGCCTCCGGCTTCTTCGGGCCGATCAGTCGCTATCGCAATCACGAGCGCGATTTCGCCTGGCTGCAATCCTTCCGTGATCGCCGCATCGAACAGCCCGCCTTGTTCATCGGCGGGACCAAGGATCCGGCCACCATGGGCTTTGGCGCGATCACCGATCCGATCGGGATCATGCGGCCGCACGTTCCACGGGTGGAGGGTCATCTGCTCGACGGCTGCGGCCACTGGACGCAGCAGGAGCGCCCGGAGGAGGTGAACCGGCTGCTCGTCGACTGGCTCGGCCGCCTCGGCTGACCAACCGGCAGAGCGAAGGCGCCACAGCCCTTGGCGATTAGCGGCGCAGCATGAAGCCGCTTGCTCCGGCCGCGTAATAGCCGCAGCTAGTGCGCGGGGATCAAGGGGGCAGGCGGTGTGGCAGCCGGGCGGAACATGATTGGCCGGTCGCTGGACCGCGCCACCACTTTGCGCCTCGGCCGCACCCTTTCTGCCCAGGCTTATGGCCAGATTGTCACGATCCTGGTGCAGATCGCGCTCGTGCCGCTGCTGCTGCACGCCTGGGGCACCCGGCTCTATGGCGCGTGGCTGCTTCTATCCGCCGTGCCCTTTTACCTGACCTTCAGCGATCTCGGCTTCACCAACGTGGCGAAGAACGCGATGGTGATGGCGGTGGCGGCCGGCCGGCGCGATGTGGCGACGCGGGTCTTTCACAGCGTCTTTGCCCTGCTGTGCGCGGCATCACCGTTGCTGATGGTGGCCAGCGCGGCGCTCATCCTGGCCGTTGATCTCCGGCAATGGCTGGCGCTGGATGCGAAAGCGGCCGTTTCGGCCCCCGCCGTGCTCTTGCTGCTCATCCTCCAGGTTCTCCTCTACCAATTCTTTCTTCTGGTCTGCGCCGGCATCCGCTCCGGCAACCGGCCAGCGACGGAGGCCGCCTGGGCGGCCACTGCGCGGCTCATGGAGGGGGCGGCTATCGCGATCGCCGCATGGGCCGGCGGCGGATTGGTCGCCGCCGCCGCGGCGATGGTTGTCGCCCGGCTGATCGCGCTTTTCGCCGCCTATCGCTCGCTGCGGCGCCTTGCGGACTGGCTGCGGCTGGGTTGGCGACAGGCGGACGGGGCCGCGCTGGCCAGCCTCTGGCGACCGGCGCTCGCCCATATGCTGCTCCCGCTGGGGCAGGCGCTGCTGATTCACCTTCCCGTCGTGATCATCGGCGGGATCATGGGCGCGCTGGCAACGGTGACCTTCGCCACCACCCGTACCCTAGCGCGCCTCGGCATGGCTGCAACGAACATGATCAGCAACAGCGTCGCCAGCGAATATGCGGCGCTCGCCGGTCAGGGTGATCAGCATTGTGCCGCCAGGCTGCTGCGGCTCCAGGTCGGCGCCACCCTGATGCTGATCGCCGCCTATGGGCTGGCGATACTTGTCGCAGCACCCTTCGTCCTGCCGCTCCTCACGCATGATTCGGTCGGCGCCGTCTACCCGTTCCTGCCGCTGCTCGTCGCCGCCGTGGCGGCGGAGATGCTGTGGTCGGCACTGCTTACGCCGATCGCGGCGGTGAACAGGCACGGCGGCGTCACGGCCGCCTTCCTGATTGTCGCGCTCGCCACCATGGCCGCCGCCGGTGCGGTGACGGAGGCATGGGGCCTGACCGGCATCGCCGCCGCCCTGCTCGCCGCGCACGCCGCGATGATCCCGATCACTATCATCGCTGGACATCGCCGTGCGCGGTGAACGGGCCCGCTGCGTCCTCTTCATCGGCCTGTCCGCGCGGGGCCATGGCGGTATTCAGCGGTTCAATCGCCGGGTGATCGCGTCACTGGCGACCCTTGGCGTTCCCACCGTCACCGCCATGCGAGCCGAAGATACGCCGATGCGCTTTGCGGGCCGGGTCCTTTCCGGCGTTCTCGGCGCAGAACGGATCCTGATCGGGCACATCAATCTGCTGCCGCTAGCCCTGCTGATCCGCCTGCTACGGCCGCGCGCCCGGATCATCCTGTTCGCGCATGGGATCGAGTCATGGGGTGATCCCGCCTACCGCCCGGTGCGTTGGTGGGAGCCAGCGATGCTTCGGCACGTCGTCCATCGGGTGGCGATTGTCAGTAGATACTCGATGAGCAGGATGGCCGACGCCTTTGCCTTGGACGAGAGCAAATTTGTCCTCTTCCCCAATGCCGTCGATCTGCCCGGTGCGCCTGTGCGGCCGGAGGGCGAGACAATCCTGACGGTGGCGCGCCTTCAGGCTGGCGAACGCGAGAAGCACGTCGACAAGCTTGTCCGCGCCTTGCCGCTCCTCCCGGCGGCGCGTCTCATGGTGATCGGTGACGGGCCATTGCGGGCGGAATATCGCGCGCTTGCCGTTCAACTTGGTGTGGAGGCGCGCGTCGCACTCCCTGGCGCCGTTTCCGACATCGCCCTCGCCCGCGCTTATGCGGAAGCCCGCCTCTTCGCTCTTCCATCCTCGAAGGAGGGCTTCGGGATCGTCTATCTGGAGGCGTGGGCGCGCGGGCTGCCGGTGGTCGGATCCTGCTTCGGCGCGGCGGGGGAAGTGATCAGCGATGGGGTGGACGGCTTCACGATCGATCCCGCCGATGTCGGCGCGTTGGCGCACGCGCTAGGCCGATTGCTGGACGATCGGCGTCTGGCCGATCGCATGGGGGCGGCCGGGCGCCTGAAGGTCGAACGGCATTACACCGGCTCTGCCTTTACGCGAAACCTTGAGGCTCTTCTCTACAGCGACATGCCATTGACCGGGATGACCTGAACCGTACGCGCCCGCCGGGTACGGCCGATCAGCAGCAGCAGCGCGGCCACCAGCAGCAGAAACGGAAAACCGCGGCAGAAGAAGGACAGCATCGTGCTCGCCTCTTTCTCGGCGAGATGGGCCGTGGCGGTCAGCACGAACGCGCCCCAGACATTGCCGGCAAGGCGACCACCCAGCAGATCCAGCGCGACAAAGGTCAGCGTGCTCACCAGCACGGGGAGCAGCAGCACGCCGGCAAGCCCGAACGCGGCAAGGCTGCTGGCCACCAGCCCCACCACCGGGCGCGCGATCGAGCCGTTGGCGCGAAAGCCATAATGCCAGGCGATGCGGTCGGGGGCGTTGGCCAGCGACTTGTTCATGAGAAAACCGGGAAGCAGGGTTTCCGCCGGATCGCGCCAAAGGTCCGCGCCGCCCATGGTTCCGCGCTCCGTCAGCCCGCGCGCCACCAAATCGATGGGCTGGATCATGGTGAACCGCTCCGTGTTCCAGGCCAGCGGATAAATGTAGCTGTCCCGCCAGACGAGCTGATGCCCCTGCGCGATCCGGTCCGCCTCGGCGGTCAAGCGTGCGGGATCAAAACCGGCATCGCGCATCACCTGCCAGGTGGCGGTGATCCGCCCGGTGCTGCGAACATCGGCCATGGTGCGCACGATCTGGATCGCCGGCATCACCAGCGCGAGCAGCAGCACGACGCCAGCGACGGCCGGTACGATCCAGCGCAGCCGCAGGCGCTTTCCGTGGACAAGAAAGACGAGGGTGATCGCCAGCAGAAAATCGAACAATGTCCGCTTCGTGTTGTCGGCCAGCGTCAGGGCCAGAACGATCACGGCCATGGCGGCCAGCACGGCGAGATGGCGCTGTTGCCGGGGGTGGCGCGCGACCAGGCCGGCCTGCATGGCGGCGCCGAGCGGTAGCAGTGGATAGAAGGTGCCGAAGCCGCCGAAGCCGCCAGCCTCGAACCCGCCCGCCACGGCAATCGGGCGAAACTGGGTCTGCAGAAACAGAAACGCGCTGCCGAGGAGGAATGTGGGGACAGCCAGCCGCGCAAGGTCGGGCGAATGGCTCGTGATCGCCCGCAGCTCCCCTGTCATGCGCGAGGACCGGCGAACCATGCGGCTCATCATGTAGCCGATGCTGATCGAAGAAAAACCGAGAAGGAGATAGCCGGCAGAAAGCTCCGGGACATGAAGATTGGTATGAACCGGCTGTCCCGCCATCGTCTTTATCATAAGCGCGCCCGTGCCGAAGTAGACGGTCATGATCATGTAGAGACCGTCAGAAACGCGCCAGTTTTGGACTACAAAAGGTAATAGCGCGGCGCTGGAGATCAGCAGAAGGACAGCGAGAAGCCACAGGTCAGCGCCTAGGAAAAGTTGCAAAATCGCCGCCACCGCAAGGCCAGCTAGATATATCCAGCCAAGCGACTTCATGAGCGTACGCACATCCTCCCCACTTCACTCCAACGAGCTTCTATCAACCAAGGGTATAAACGTCGATCCACCCAGTTGCGGTAAGTTAATGGATCGCTTAGTCTTGACGGCGGGGGGAGAAAGCAATGGCAAATCGCGATGGCGCGGCCGCTTGACGGGCGGATCACGCGTGCGTGGGAGGGGGGACCGAGCTTCGCGCTGAGCAATCGGCTGTACCGGCTCGCCTGGGCGGTGACCTGGTGGCTTCTGATCCGCTGGACGCCGCCGCCGCTGCGCGCGTGGCGACGATTGCTGTTGCGTTTGTTCGGCGCGCGAGTCGCGCCAACGGCGAATGTCTATGGCAGCGTCCGGATCTGGTCGCCCGCCAACCTTTCGATGGGCGATCATGCGGCGATCGGGCCTGGGGCGATCATCTATTCCATGGCGCCGGTCATCATCGGGTCGCATGCGGTGATTTCGCAGCGCGCCCATCTGTGCGCCGGCTCGCATGACGTGGAGGATGCCGCCTTTCAGCTTCTCGCGCGTCCGATCACCGTGGGCGCCCGCGCTTGGGTGGCGGCAGAAGCGTTCGTGGGGCCTGGCGTCACCATCGGTACCGGCGCGGTGCTGGGGGCTCGCGGCTGCGCCATGCGCGATCTGGCGCGATGGACCGTTTACGGCGGTAACCCGGCACGCAAGTTGCGCGAGCGGCGCATCCGCTTCGGAAGCGCGGCGTGATCCTGCGGGCGCCTGTGGAGGCTCCTCAGCGTTCAGATGCGAAACCCGACCTCACGGTCGTGATCCTCACCTTCAACGAGGCGCATCATGTCGGCCGCGCCATCGCAAGCGTACGCGGCATCGCGCGCGATGTGCTGGTGGTGGACAGCTTCTCCACCGATGCCACCGTAGAGGTGGCGCAGGAGGCTGGCGCACGGGTGGTGCAGCACCCGTTCACCAGCCATGCCGCGCAGCTGCAATGGGCGCTGGATCACGGCGCGATCGCCACCGGATGGACGCTGCGGCTGGACGCCGACGAGCTAATCGAGCCGGATCTCGCCAGCGCGATCGTGCGCACCCTGCCCATACTCGACGCCGGCGTCACCGGTGTCCTGCTGAACCGCAAGCACATCTTCATGGGTCGCTGGATCCGCCACGGTGGTCGCCATCCCTTGTGGCTGCTGCGGATCTGGCGCACCGGGGCTGGGCGGGTGGAACGCCGCTGGATGGACGAACATGTGGTGGTGGGTCGCGGCAGGACGATCCAATTGGCCGGCGGCTTCGCCGATGCCAATGCAGGCGACCTGACCTTCTTCACCGCCAAGCATAACGGTTACGCCAGCCGCGAGGCGGTGGAGGTGCTGGCGGCCCGCTACGCCTTGTTCGACAGGGATGGTGACAGCGAAGCCGTCGCCCTTTCCCCGCCGGCACGGCGCAAGCGGCAGGTGAAAAGGCTCGTGTACGATCGCCTGCCGCTCTGGGCGGCGCCGCTCGGCTATTTCCTATTTCGCTACGTCGGTCAGGGCGGCTTTCTCGATGGCCGGCCGGGGCTGATTTATCACGTGCTGCAGGGCTTCTGGTATCGCTTCCTGGTCGCGGCCAAGGTGGCGGAATGGGACCGGGAATTAGCCGCCTGCTCCTCCGGCAGCGCGCGTCTCGTGCGTCTCGCGGTGCTCAGCGGCCTGCCGATTGCGCCCTCGGCATGACGCGCATCCTGCGTATCATCGCGAGTGCCGATCCACGCACCGGGGGCCCGATCGAAGGGGCGCGTCGGGTAGGGGAGATCTGGGCCGGGCAGGGGCACCGGCAGGATATGCTGACGCTCGATCCGCCGCAGGAGCGCCACCTGCCCGATTATCCCGGCACCATCATCGCCCTGGGTCCGGATCGCGGGGCCGGGCCGCTGCGCCGCTATCGCTATGCGCCGCACATGGTGCCCTGGCTTCGCGAACACGCCGGCGCCTATGATGCGATCATCATATCCGGTCTGTGGCGCTATGCCGCCCGCGGCGCAGCGGTTGCGCTTGCGGGCGGGCGCACGCCTTACTTTGTTTTTCCCCATGGAGCGCTTGATCCGTGGTTCCGCCGTGCCGCCCCGCTGAAGCATCTTGCCAAGCAGGCGAGCTGGTGGTGGACCGAAGGACGCCTGCTCGCTGGCGCGCGCGCCGTGCTCTTCACCAGCGAGGAGGAGCGATTGCGCGCCCATGGCGCATTCCGGCCCTATCGGCTGCGGAGCGCCGTAGTGAATTACGGCACGGCCGACCTGGGCGACCCTGACCAGGATTTCGTGGCGGCCTTTCGTCGCGTGCTGCCGCCGCTGCGCGGCCGCCCGTTCCTGCTCTTCCTCGGCAGGATTCATCCGAAAAAGGGCTGCGACCTGCTGGTCGAGGCGTTTGCGAAGGTCGCCGCCCGCGACCCAGCGCTCGATCTGGTGATCGCCGGCCCGGACGAAGCGGGCCTTGTGCCGCACCTGCGCACGGTGGCGGTGCGCGCCGGATTGGCGGAGCGGGTTCATTTCCCCGGCATGCTCGACGGCGCGACCAAGGCCGGCGCGCTGCAGGCCGCCACCGCCTTTGTTCTGCCCTCGCACCAGGAAAATTTCGGGATCGCCGTGGCAGAGGCGCTTGCCGCCGGCACGCCGGTACTCGTCAGCGATCAGGTCGCCATCTGGCGCGAAGCGGTGGCGGACGGGGCGGGACTGGTGGCTCCCGACACGCAAGAAGGGACGATCGCGCTGTTGACGCGCTTTCTCGATTGTTCTCCGGCCGAGCGCGCGGCCATGCGGCGCAAGGCGCGCGCCTCGTTCCTGACCCGCTTTCACATCTCACAGGCCGCCGACAGCCTGCGGACCCTGATCGAACGCGAGATCGCCTGACGGGGCCTGTCCTACATCCTTTCGCCTGCTGTAGAACATAAGCGGAACACAGCAGGAGTGACGATAGTGGCGGAAGTGGAGATACCCGCGGGGTTCGTACCGCAATATGCAATGGCGTTCGGCGCGGTCGACGCGCCGGCGGTTGCCGTTCACGATGGCAACCCATTGCCCGTGCGGCTGTTGAAGAAGCCGGCCGGGTCGGTGCCACTGGCGGGTTCGCTGGGGGCCAGCGGACTTGCCGGCCCTTTCCTGC
Organism: Sphingomonas sp. CCH5-D11; assembly: GCF_001557395.1. Lineage (NCBI taxonomy): Bacteria > Pseudomonadati > Pseudomonadota > Alphaproteobacteria > Sphingomonadales > Sphingomonadaceae > Sphingomonas > Sphingomonas sp. CCH5-D11. The sequence continues at coordinate 17,584 of NZ_LSKH01000017.1, forward strand.
CGGAACTGGATCGACCGATCTGGGTCACCCTTTCCGGCGACTGGTCCGGCACGGTGGACCTGCTCCGCTCGGTCGATGGCGGCGTCACCAAGTTCCCGCTGACGGCTGGCGGTGCACGCTGGGCGCGCTTCACAGCCAACGCCAATGAAGCCGCCGCCGAGGAAAGTGAGGTGGGCGCGAGCTATTATCTCTTCGCCACGCTCACAGGCGGCACCCTCACCTATCGGGTGGCGCAATGAGCGCGCGTGATCTGGTGGCGCGCGGCCTCACCGCTCGCGTGCGCGACGCCGTCACGATGGCCGGGCGGCACAACTTGTTATCCCGCGCGGCGGCCGCGGCGGCGGGGCGCAACCCGGTGGTCCTGCGGCCCTGGCTCGCGCCACCGGCCTATGCACCCGGCACGCCCTATGCGGTGGGCGAGATCGTCAGCCACAATGGCGGCTGGTATTTGTGCGGCCTTGCCGGCACATCGCCTTCCACGGGCGCCGGCCCTGCCACCACCAGCAGCGGCCAATATGTCGCGGACGGCAACAGTTCGCTTTACTGGACCTATCTTGGCGGCGCGTGCGCTGCCGATCCCGCCGATGGCGCGCCCATCGTCTCCTTTGTGACGAGCAATCCTTCCCTGGGAGCGACCTGGACACCGGCCAGCCATCCCGGCGCCTATACGGTTCGCGGCGCGGCCACCGCGCCGTTGCGGACCAATTTCTGGACGCTGGCGAGCTTCGAGGCAAAGGCCGGCATGCCCATGTGCGCCGGCGCATCCGTGTCCTTCACCTGTGATGGCGACAGATTGGCGTTATTCCTTCCCGCAGGATCGGCGCAGGTCAGGGTGATCGTCGACGGGCGCTATCTGATGCCGGGCAGCCATGTGGTTGCCGGTCAGGACCAGTGGATGGTGATCGACTGGTCAGGAAGCACGGGACGGCGGCTCCGCCATTATGAGCTCGAAACCGGCAAGAGCGCGTCCTGTTTCGGCGGGGTCCAGGCCGCTCCATCGGCGATCGTCAGCGCTGGCGGCGGCGGCGCGCCGCGCATGGTCGTCATCGGCGACAGCTATAATGCCGGGTCCAGCTATGGTCCGTGGCTGGCAGGCGGATCGATTGCCCAGTTGCTCGCCAAGCGGCTTGGCTGGCGCGATACCTGGAACCTCTCGGTCGGCGGCACCGGCTACTGCAACGCCTCGCCATCCGGGTTCGTGACCTTTGGCCAGCGCGTGCCGCATGCGCTGTCGCTGTCACCTGATGTCGTGCTGCTGATGGGATCCACCAACGACGCCGGCTATGCGCCTGCGCAGGTGCAGGCGGCAGCCCTCGCCACGTTGCGTGCGCTGCGCGCGGGCACCGCGGCGCCGGTGATCGTGGTTGGCGTGCCGTCCATCAACGTGCCCGGCGCACCGGCGACCGAGGCCGCGATCGCTGCGGCCGTGGCACAGCATGGCGATCCGCTCACCTTCTTCATCCCGATCTGCGGCGCCGTGCCGCCCTGGGTGTTGGGCGCGTGGAACAACGGCACCGGCGTGCCGGCTGGCGTGGCGAACGCCGGCTTCTATGTGGCGGCCGATAACGTCCACCCGCCGGAACTCGGCTTCGATCATTATGCCCAGCGGATCGAACAGGCCATCCGGTCCGAGGTTCTGCCAGCGCTGGCGCTGACACCAGCCTAGGCGAGCGCGCGCGTGCGCTCGCCCCCGGCGGGGGGTCAGCGCACGCGCATGCCGCGCACGCTGCGTCCGCCGACGTTGATGAAATAGCTGCCGATCGCGCCGCGGCGGATGCGGATCTTGTCACCGGCCTTGGGCGGGAAGGTCATCGCCTCGGTCGTCTGCCACACGGCGCCATCCTCGCCGTTCAGCCGGATCTCGGCCCGTCCGTTCTGCAGCGAGCGGGCGGATGCCACCGTGGTGTTGATCTCGGTGAACTCCTCCTTCTTCGCCTCTTCCTCATCCTCGTCGAACAGCCCGACGCGTGGCAGCGTGAAGCCGAACAGCGATCGACGGGTGCGCCGCACGTCTTCCTTGTCGAGGATGCGCACTTCCTTTGCTTCCACCGCCTGCGCCAGCGATGCTGCTGCCTTGTCGAAGCAGGCGAGGCGCTGGTCCGGTGCCGTGATCGTGCGGCATTGCGAGAATGACTGAAGAACTCGCTCGCCCGCGCCGTCCTGCGCCTGTGCGCCCGCGACACCGGCTGCGGCGAACATTACGGTCGCGGCCGCGCCGACCGCCAGCCTCTGGAACTGCGCCATTTTTTGTCTCCCTGAACTGGCCCCGGCGATAGAGAGTGTCGTGAAAACGGACAAGCCGGACAGGAAAGTGTTGCCTTCCTGTTACACCCGCGCCGCAATGTTGCAGTTGCGTTGGGTGGAGATTGCAGGGGCGTGAATTGCTGATTAGCCCTTTGCGCCATGTGGGTCGTCAATGCCGACCGCACATTAGGGCAAGCCGATAAACCGGGTTCAACCGGGGCATCAAAAGGGAAACACACATGCGCACAACTTTTCGCTCGCGCTTGTTGACGACGACGCTGTTCGTCGGCGCCGTCATGGCCGCCGGCTCGGCATCGGCGCAGCAGGTCGACTCGACCGTCACCCCGGGCACACCCGCACCGGGCGTCGTGACGCAGGAAGGTGCCGATACGTCTGAGACCGCGACCGGCGACATCGTCGTCACCGGTACGCTCATCAAGAACCCGAACCTCGTTCAGGCGACCCCGGTCAAGGTCGTCGGCGCTGACGAGATCGACCTGCAGCAGGCGAACGTCGCCGAAGAGCTGCTGCGCGAACTGCCGGGCATCACCCCGTCGATCGGTTCGGCCGTGAACAACGGCAACGGCGGTGCATCCTTCGCCAACCTCCGCAACCTCGGTTCGAACCGCAACGTCGTCCTGCTCGATGGCGTGCGCCTCGTGCCGGCCGAACTGAACGGCCGCTTCGACCTTAACAACGTGCCGCTCGCTCTGATCGAGCGCGTCGACGTGCTGACCGGCGGTGCTTCGACCACCTATGGTGCGGACGCGGTTTCGGGCGTCATCAACTTCATCACCCGCCGCAACTTTGCCGGTCTGGAAGCGAATGTTTCGCAGCAGATCAGCGAAGAAGGCGACGGCAGCGTGTTCCGTGCCGACCTGACGATCGGTGCGAACTTCGATGACGGTCGCGGCAACGCCGTGTTCAGCATCGGCTACCAGGAATCCGACCCCATCTATCAGGGCGGCCGTGACTTCGGCGTTCTCGCGCTCAGCTCCGCCTCGGGCGGCGGCGGCGGCTCGGGCACGGCGGTTCCGTCGCGCTTCTCGCTGCCGGGTCAGGGCACCCGTCAGGTCAACGCAGACGGCACGGCTTTCCGTCCGGGCACGGCGTTCACGGCGTTCAACTTCAACCCGTACAACGTCTACCAGACGCCGTTCGAGCGCTTCAACATCTACGGTGCAGCCAACTACGAAGTCAGCGATGACGTCGAGGTCTACACCCGCGGCATCTTCTCGAAGAACACCGTCTCGACGATCATCGCGCCGTCGGGCTCGTTCGGTGTCGCCGTTGACATTCCGCTCAACAACCCGTTCCTGACCGATTCGCTGCGCAGCTCCTTCTGTTCCGCGAACGGCATTTCGGCCGCGGCCTGCGCCGCTGCCGCCAATCCGGCTCTGACGCCGGGCGATGCCGGCTATCAGACGGTCACCAGCGCGCTGTTCCGCCGCGCGACCGAGGTTGGGCCCCGCGTCAGCGAATATTCGACCACGTTCTTCGATTACCGCCTCGGCGCACGTGGCGGCATCACCGACACGATCGACTGGGATGTCTTCGGTTCGTACGGTGAGTCGGAGAATCTGCAGGCGATCCAGGGCTACACCCTGAACTCGCGCGTGGCGGACAGCTTCCTCGCCAACAACACCAGCAGCTGCTTCGCTGGCACGGCCTCGGGCTGCGTTCCGATCAACTGGTTCGGCCCGGAGAACAATGCTTCCTGGACCGACCAAGCGATCGACTTCCTGAACGAGACCTCCACCGTTCGCACCCGCACGTCGCTGGCGCAGGCGCGTGCAACGGTCAGCGGCGATTTCGGCGTGGCAAGCCCGCTCTCCGAAAACCCGATCTCCTTCGCGGTCGGCGGCGAGTATCGCAGCTACACCGCGTCGCAGCAGTCGGACACGCTGGCAGCTGGTGGTGACCTCGGCGGTGCCGGTGGTCCGGCTCCGAACATCGACGGCGGCTATGACGTGTACGAAGCCATCGGCGAGCTCATCGTTCCGCTGATCCAGAACCGTCCGTTCTTCCAGGATCTGACGGTTGAGGGTGGCGTGCGCTACTCGAGCTACACGATCGACGCAGCGGGCGACCCGGGCTTCAACACCACCACCTGGAAGGTGGCTGGTAGCTGGACGCCGGTCAACGGCCTGAAGATCCGCGGTAACTATGCACGTGCGGTGCGCGCGCCGAACATCGCCGAGCTGTTCTCGCCGGTGTCGACGGGTCTCACCAACCTGCAGGACGATCCGTGCGCGACCTTCAACGACAACGGCGAGCGGATTCGTCCGAACCCGTCGGGCACGCTGCGCGCCATCTGCCTTGCGCAGGGTGCATCGGCCGCCAACGTTGACTCCATCGCGCAGCCGATCTCGGGTCAGGCCAACTCCACCGGCGGCGGCAACCTGCTGCTCGATCCGGAAGTGGGCAAGAGCTGGACGGCCGGTGTCGTCTTCCAGCCGACCTTCGTGCCGCGTCTGTCGATCTCGGTTGACTACTTCAACATCAAGGTCACCGGCGCGATCACCTCGCCCACCCCGGGCGATGCGATCACCGCGTGCTTTGGTGAAGATGCGAACAACCCGCCGGCCAGCGCTGCTGGAAGCGCGGCGTGCACCGCGATCCGTCGTGATCCGCTCACGGGCGGCCTGAACGGCGATCCGAACACCACGCCGGGCCTGTTCCTGACCACGTCGAACCTCGGCATGCTGGCAACCAGCGGCATCGACTTGACCGCGAACTATGCGCACGACATCGGTTTCGCGAAGCTCAGCCTCGCGGGCTCGATGACCTGGACCGACGAATCGAAGTTCCAGGCGGTGAACGGCAGCTATGTCCGTGACTGCGTCGGCTATTACTCGGCCAACTGCGCCCAGCCGATCCCTGAGTGGCAGTGGTCGGTTCGCGGTACGGCGACGATCGAGGGCGTGGACGTGTCGCTCCTGTGGCGTCACATCGGCGGCACGCGCTACGAAGGCGCGGCTGACGACTTCGCCGATCGTGGCTTCACCGCGACCTCGCGGTTCATCTTCGAAGGCACGCTGCCGGCAAGCGCAGGCGTTCTGGCGGGTAAGGAAGTCAACTTCAACCGCATCAAGGCGAAGGACTATATCGACCTGACCACCCGCATGAACGTGGGCGAGAACCTGACGTTCACCGTCGGCATCCAGAACCTGTTCGACATCGAGCCGCCGCTCGTTGGCGGCGAGGCTGGCTCGACCACCTACAACAGCGGCAACACCTTCCCGTCGACCTATGACTCGATCGGTCGCCGTTACGTGATGGCTGCGAAGATCCGCTTCTAAGCGCGAGCTTCACGACCAAAGAGAAGGGCGGGCCTTGTGCCCGCCCTTTTTTTGTCTGCCGCCGACCGGCGAGGCGGCGCTGCGCCCGACCGATCCAATGCCAAGAAGGCTCTTCGACAGGAGCCGAGCGTCGCATGGCTCCTGAAGATACCACGCACGGCTCAACCCGGCGGTGTGCTCGGATCCGAGCGTCGCGACCTCAAGGTCTTAAGATTTGCAGCCTCGTAATTGCGGGGACGAGCCCAGCGGGTGACGCATAGATGTACCGCCTCCCGATGCAGGAGGGCGCTCGGATCACCCCATGGCGTCAGGTGAGCAGCGGCGCCGGCAGCGACAAGGCGACGCCATTCTGCTCCGCAAGCACCATCGCCCAGGCAAGCACCTTGTCGATCTCGTCGCCATGCGCCGCGACCGCCGCCGCCTGTTCCGCCGCGCGATCGCCCGTCGAAAAGGGCTGCCCCGATTTGCTGTGGCGGCCTAGCGCCGCATGGCCGGCGAAGCGATCGGGCGGCAGGCCGAACCACGTGGCCGCTGCGCCGGTCACGCCATTGGGGTCCGCCAGCAATGCCTCCGAGCTGAGCGTGCGCACGCGATCGGGAAAGTGCTGCGCCAGCAGCGCGAATTGCCGGTGCTGGGCCAGCCAGCCCACCGCCGCCACCTGCAGGTCGCTTAGCCGGAAATAATCGTTCGGCCCGAATCCCAGGTCGACCAGCCCGTCACGAAGCAATCCTTCCAGCAACTCGCGCGCCCACAACCGGCACCACAGCCCCTTGCGCGCGACCGAGGCGAGAAACGTCGCCAGTGGCGCATGGAGCAGGATCGCCTTCGCCGTCGGGCGGAGCGCCAGCATCGGTCGCTGCAACCCGCACAGGATGTTGGACGGCTTCACGACGACGCTTTCGCCCGGTGCCCATTGACGCGCGAGGAGCATCATCGCCTCGTCCAGCAGCCGCGCCAGATCGGCGCCGGTGCGCTCACCCCGTCGGCGGATGCCGGTCACGTCATTGAGCAGGACGGGCTCGGACAGGCCCATTGCGACGCCGGGGACGTCAAAGGCGCGCACCAGCATGGTGGAGGCGCAAAACGCCGAGTGGAAGATGAAGTGCAACGGTGCAACATGCCCGCGCGCCGCCGCCACGCCCGCCGCCCGGTCCAGCACCTGGCTCGGCTGTTCGCCGACCAGTTCGTCGGTCAGGAATGGTCCGGCTTGATGCATCTCGCGCGGAACATGCCGGTAGAGAAGTTGATCGCGGACGATTTCATATCGGTGTGCCAGCCAGCGCGCATCGGCAGGATCGAAACTGTTGCCTGAATACATGATCTGTCACTAGCCTATGTTCGCGCGCGCAGCATCTTCTTCCAAAGGGTGCAGTTGCATCATAGGAAGTTGTCATGTCGCTGACCTCTCAGGAAGCCAATGCCCGCGGCCTCGCCGCCCTGCGCAATCGCGACCACGCCGGCGCCCGGCGCTGGTTCGAACAGGCGGTCGCGCTTGATCCGGCGGCAGGCAGCCTGTGGCGCAATCTTGCCCATGCCAGCCGGCTGGCAGGTGACGAGGCCGGCGAGCGCGCGGCGCTTGAAGGGGCCCTGGGCCTGGATGCGCGCGATCTGCCGGCGCTGGTGCGGCTGGCGCAATGGTTCGAGCGTGCGGGCGACCGGCGGGAAGCGATGCTCCGCTGGTCCGGCGTGATCCAGCTCGGCGGGCAGGTCGCCGATCCCAGCGAGGAACTGGTCCGCCTCATCGATCATGCGCGCCGCTATTGCGCCGAGCAGGGTGCGGCGCTCGCCACGCCGATCCGCCAGGCGCTCGCCCCGCAATACGACGGGTTCGGCCAGACGAGCCGGCGCCGTGCCCAGGCATTCGTCGACCATGCGCTCGGCACCCGTCGCATCTACCCCAATGTCTGCGCCGGCATCCATTATCCTTTCCTGCCGGCGGACGAATTCTTCGACGATCACCACTTTCCCTGGTTCGCGGAGCTGGCCGCCGATACGGCGGCGATCCGGGCGGAGCTGGAGGCGCTGATCGCCGATCCCGGCCCGGCGCTCATACCCTATGTCCGCATGGAAAAAGGCGTGTCGGGCAGCCAATGGGATCCGCTCAACAACAATCTCGATTGGGGCGCCTGCTTCCTGTGGGAATATGGCCGACCCAACCAGCCGGTGCTGGATCGCTGCCCGCGCACGGCCGCCGCGCTGGATCGCCTGCCGGGCGCGCGCATCCCGGGACGGGCGCCCAGTGCCTTCTTTTCCATGCTGAAGCCGCATACGCGCATCCCGCCGCACACCGGCGTCACCAATACGCGTGCAATCGTCCACTTGCCCTTGATCGTGCCGCCCGGCTGCGGCTTCCGGGTGGGTGGGGAGACCCGCGAATGGGTGGTCGGCCAACCCTTCGCCTTTGACGATACGATCGAACATGAAGCGTGGAATGACAGCGATGAATTGCGCGCCGTGCTGATCTTCGATGTTTGGAACCCACATTTGTCGCCGGAAGAACAAACCATTGTCGCTGACTATTGCGGCATGGTAGATGATCTATCCAGTTCCCCGGTCACGGGGCGATGACTCTGCTTACGATTGGGGAGAACGGGCATGGCGAATGTTTCGGTTGCGTTGGCGATCCTGCTTCAGACATCGATCACGCCCCCTTCTGCCATGCCAGTATCGGCAACTGATGAAACGCCGGTTTGCCGCCGTATCGAGGTGACGGGTTCGCTCGCCCGCAAGGAACGTGTCTGCAAGACCAAAGCAGAGTGGCGCGCCGCCGAAGACAGCGGCAATAGTCGGGCGCGCGCCATTGTAGATTACAGCACCGGGCGTCCAAGCGGTCAGTAATGATCGGCGCACACGACTGGTCGGGGGCGGCAGTCGTGCGGTACATGGCCAGGTTTGATCCATTGCGCTGGTTTCACTGCCACGATGTTTCGAGCCACATGGCTAGGCGCTGGAAACAGGATTGACGCCGGCCTGGTCTTCGGGCGGCGTGTTGCGGGGAAACAACAATGATCGTGTTGTTGGGACATTTGCTTCAGGTCGCGGCGGCGGCCGCTTCGGCGTCATCCCCGGCGACGCCGGCAGAACCGATTTGCCGCAAGATCGAGATCACCGGCTCGCTGGTGCGCAAGGAGCGTGTCTGCAAAACCAAGGCCGAATGGCGTCAGTCAGAGGATTGGGGCAATCGCCGCGCCCGGGCGATCATGGAGCATAGCGCCGGGCGCCCGCTGAGCGATACCATGTAGGCTTCCGGGCGCCGGTCAGCGGACGCGCAGAAAGGGGCGGAGGATCAGAAGATCCCCAGGAACTTCTTCTTCTGCTCTTTGCCCGGCTTGTCCTTGCCCTCTTCGTCCTTCGCCGTCGTGCCGCGGCCCACGTCGTCGCGCTTCTCGCCCTTGCTGGTCCGCTGCGCCGCGGCGTTGGCGCCGGCCAGCACCGGGCCGCACGCCGCCGATTTGGCGTCGCCGATGTCCACGAACGCCAGGATGCCCGCCAGCGGCGTGGCGGCGACGGCAAGGCCCAGCCCGGCGCCTGCCCTGCCAACCAGCTGCGGGCTGATCACGTCCAGCGCGGGCGCGGAGAAATAGCCGTTCAGGCCAACGGGCGACTGGCCGGAAAACAAGCTGAACTTCTTGGCATCGGCGCGGATCGCAAGGTCGATCGCCTCCGTGCGGAAGCTGAACCCGCCGCGGCCCAGGATCACGTTCTTGCGCGTGTCGATCAGGATCGGGTCCGCCGCCGCGATCCCGCCCCGCACGGTGAAGCCGACAAGGCCGCAATTGATGCTGACCGGCTCCTTCAGCTGGCCGGAGAACATCTTCTGGACGAATGTGCCGATGTCGATCTCGGCCAGCTGCACGTTGCGCGTCCACAAGGTGCCCTGCGGCATGACAAAGGCGATCCGCCCGCTGGAGGTGGCGAGCGAGTCGGCGATCGAATCGCCACGTCCGCTCAATTGCACCCGTCCCTTGATCGTGCCGCTGGTGCCCGATTCCTCCACGCCCCAGCCGGCGAACAGCCGCCCCATCGGCGTCGGCGCCAGGCGGATGTCGTATTTCACCGCGCTCGGCCGCTGGCGCGTGTCGAACACGATGTCGGTGGCGACATTGCCGCGCGACATGGCGAAGCTGAACGGTGACAGCGCCAGCCGCCCGCGATCGAGATCGAGCGTCAGTTCCATGTTCGAAATCGGCACGCGTCGCGATTTCACCTGCCGGACCGTCCAGCGGAGGTCCGCGTCAAAGGCGCGCATCTTCTTCACCGGCAGGTCATTGTCGGGCAGCAGCTTCTGCGGGCCCGATCCGGTCGCGGCGGCGGCGGCAACCGCGCCCTTTTCCTCGACGATGTCGGGATTGTAGCCGACCAGGACGGAGGCATCGACGATGTCGAGGCTTCGGGTGGCGATGGTCGAATCAAGGTGCAGCCGCTCGCCATTGGTGACGGTCAGTCGCCCGGCAACGTCGCTCTTGCCGACGATGCCGGCCATGCGGGTGAAGCGATAGACCTCGCCATCCTTCACCATCTGCGCCTTCAGATTGTACGCCCGCGTCTCGGGCAGGACCACGCCGATGATGCCAAGCAGTTCGGATAGGTCGCGCCCGCGTGCGCGGGTCTGCAACGGCACGTTCTCGATCTCGGCGAGCGAGGGGAGGGTGCCCGACACGTCCACCACATTGTTGGCCGCCCAGGCGCGCGCCGTCAGCTTGTTCTCGCCGCGGTTCACCGTTGCGTCGGGCGACAGCAGCTGCCCGGCGACGCGGAACGGCGTGTCGCGGATCCGTCCCTCGCCTACCACGCGCACCGCCTTGCCGATGCGCGCGTCTTCCGACCGGATGTCCTCGATCCCGAGGTCGGCGAGCAGCCGCATGCGGGGATCGAGATAGCGCACGGTGGTGCCGCGCACCGTGGCCACGTCGATGCGCGGGAATTCCAGCGGCTTGCTGCCCTTTTTCTCGCTGAACGTCCAGGTATTGGTGCTGTGTTCGGCGTTCCACTCCAGGTCCGCCGCGCCATTCTCCAGATCCAGCGAATAGAGCCGCCGCTTGCCGAACAGCAGCGACAAGGGCGCGATGCGCGTGTCGATCCGATCCGCGCGGAACAGATACGGCCGCGTCGCCCAGGCCGGATTGGCGATGGTGAAGCGCTCGGCGTAGAATTTGATCCGGAGCGGCGCGAAGTAGAGCTGGAAGTCGCCGCCGACGCGCACCTCGCGGTTGGTCATGCGGCCCACGATCGTCTCGAACGGTCCCTTCAGGAACCGCCCCTTGGTGATGAACAGCACCAGCCAGATCAGTGCCGGGATCGCCAGGATCGCGATGATCGTGTTACGCACGATGCGCCGTCGCCGCTCGCGCGTGGCTGCGGGGGCAGGGGGCACTGGCCGGTCGTTACGCTCACTCGCCATGTCCATCCGGGCGAATCGTTCGGGCCGCGCATTGGTTGCATTTGCGCTCTGCCACCGCTATGCGCCCCGCTTCTTCCCAGCGAGGCAAAACGAATCGCCCGGCCATCAGGGCTGCCGCGGCGGTTCCAGTCTCGCTCGATTTGAAAGGACCAAAATGCCCAAGCTCAAGACCAAGAGCGGCGTGAAGAAGCGCTTCAAGCTCACCGCCACCGGCAAGATCAAGCACGGCGTCGCCGGCAAGCGTCACCGCCTCATCAGCCACAACGCCAAGTACATCCGCCAGAACCGCGGCACTTCGGTGCTGTCGAAGGCCGACACCGCCACGGTGAAGGCATGGGCGCCGTACGGCCTGAACTGAGCGACGAGGAGGTTTAAGACATGGCACGCATCAAGCGGGGCGTAACCACTCGCGCCAAGCACAAGAACATTTTGGAACAGGCCAAGGGCTACCGCGGCCGCCGCAAGAACACCATCCGCATCGCGCGGCAGGCGGTCGAGAAGGCCGGCCAGTACGCCTATCGCGACCGCAAGGTGAAGAAGCGCACGTTCCGCGGCCTCTGGATCCAGCGCATCAACGCCGGCGTCCGCGCCGAAGGCCTGACGTACAGCCAGTTCATGCACGGCCTGAAGCTCGCCGGGATCGATCTCGACCGCAAGGTCCTGGCCGACATCGCGATGCACGAGGGCGAGGCGTTTACCGCGCTGGTCGCTCAGGTGAAGGCTGCGCTGCCGGCTGCGGCGTAAGCCACTTCTCCTGAAGCGACACGAAGGGCGTGGGTGGCAACACCCGCGCCCTTTGCGTTTTCGTCATTCCCGCGGAGGCGGGAATTCATACTCTCCGAACCGTGGTGAGGGAGGGGAAATGGTCAAACAACCCTGCGTCTACATCCTCGCTAGCGGGAAGCACGGCACGCTCTACATTGGCGTCACCTCGGATCTGATGGTGCGCCTATACCAGCACCGCGAAGGATTGATCGAAGGGTTCACCAGCCGCTACGGGGTTTATCGTCTCGTGTGGTTCGAGATGGCCGACACGATGAAAGCCGTCATCACCCGGGAAAAGCAGCTGAAGAAGTGGAATCGCGACTGGAAGCTGCGGCTGATCGAGGAAGGCAATCCGGGGTGGGTGGACTTGTCGATCAACCTCGGCTTCGAGCCAATTGAGAAGACAGCGGGTATGGATTCCCGCCTCCGCGGGAATGACGGGATAGTTACCGATGACCGAGACTGACGACCTGAAAACGCACCTCCTCACCGCGGTCGATGCCGCGGCTGGCCTGGAGGCGCTCGAAATCGTTCGCGTGGAGGCGCTCGGCAAGCAGGGCCGGGTCACCGCGCTCCTCAAGTCGCTCGGCAGCATGAGCCCGGATGAGCGCCAGGTGCAGGGCCCTGCGATCCACGGTTTGCGCGAAGCCGTCACCCAGGCTCTCGCCAGCCGCAAGGCCGCGCTCGAATCCGCCGCGCTGGAGGCGAAGCTCGCCGCCGAGCGCGTCGACATGACGCTTCCGGTCGACGTGCCGCTCGCCGGCACCATCCACCCCGTCAGCCAGGTGATGGACGAATTGGCGGAGATCTTCGCTGACTTGGGCTTCGCCGTTGCGACGGGCCCGGAGATGGAGACCGACTGGCACAATTTCACCGCGCTCAACATTCCCGAAAGCCATCCGGCCCGGGCCATGCACGATACGTTTTACCTCGCCGGCGATCATGTGCCCGAGGACCGCGAGCGGCCTCGCTTGCTGCGCACGCACACCTCGCCGGTGCAGATCCGCACGATGCTGGCGAACAAGCCGCCGATCCGCATCATCGCGCCCGGCCGCACCTATCGCAGCGACAGCGATGCGACGCACACGCCGATGTTCCACCAGGTCGAGGGCCTCGTGATCGACAAGGGCATCACGCTTGGCCACCTCAAGTGGACCCTCGAAACCTTCCTCAAGGCCTTTTTCGAGCGCGACGACATCGTCCTGCGCCTACGCCCGAGCTACTTCCCCTTTACCGAGCCTTCGGCCGAGGTCGACGTCGGCTACACCCTCCAGAAGGGCAAGCGCGTGATCGGCGGCGGGGGCGATGTGCCCAACGGCGGCTGGATGGAAGTGCTGGGCAGCGGGATGGTGCATCCCAAGGTGATCGCCGCCTGCGGGCTTGATCCCGATGAATGGCAGGGCTTCGCCTTTGGCTGCGGCATCGATCGCCTGGCGATGCTGAAATACGGCATGGACGACCTGCGCGCCTTCTTCGATGGCGATATCCGCTGGCTCAAGCACTACGGCTTCTCCGCCCTCGATGTGCCCACGCTGTCGGGCGGCGTCGGCGCGGCTTGATCGACACGCTTAAGCTTGGACCGCCACGGCGCCCCATTTCACCACGTCATCCCGGACTTGATCCGGGATCCATGGTTCCGCGCATACCGACCCCGATGCGTTCGCGGCACGATGGACCCCGGATCACGTCCGGGGTGACGGCGTGACCTTGGCGACCACACGACCTACGATAGCTCACAAGACCCCCGCCTCGGCCGGGGCGACGGATTGAGAAAACCATGAAATTCACGCTTTCCTGGCTCAAGGACCACCTCGACACCACGGCATCGCTGGACGAGATCCTCGTCGGCCTGACCCGCATCGGCCTCGAGGTCGAGGGCGTCGACAATCCCGGCGAGAAGCTCGCGGCCTTCCGCATCGCCCGTGTGCTGACGGCGGAGCGCCACCCGCAGGCGGACAAGCTGCAGGTCCTTTCGGTGGATGCGGGCGACGGCCCGTTGCAGGTCGTGTGCGGCGCGCCCAACGCCCGCGCGGGTCTGGTCGGCGTGTTCGGGATGCCGGGCGCGACGGTGCCGGCGAACGGCATGGTGCTGAAGGTTGCCGCGATCCGCGGCGTCGAATCGAACGGCATGATGTGCTCCACGCGTGAACTGGAGCTGGGCGACGATCATGACGGCATCATCGAACTGGCCGATGATGCGCCGGTCGGTGAGGTTTATGCCGAATGGGCCGGCCTCAACGATCCGGTGATCGACGTGTCCATTACGCCCAATCGGCAGGATTGCATGGGCGTGCGCGGCATCGCCCGCGATCTCGCCGCCGCCGGCCTCGGCACGCTGAAGCCGCTGAGCGTTCGTTCCTCTTCCGTTATCCCCGCGGAGGCGGGGATCCATACACGCAGCGGCAGCGATGGCGCCGAGACGTCAGAGGATATGGATTCCCGCCTGCGCGGGAATGACGGGTCGCATGTGGCGCCCGTCGCTGGGGACGGCCCCGGCCCCGACGTGCGCACCGACGATCCCGCCGGCTGCCCGGCCTTCTTCGCGCAGGGCGTGAACGGCGTCACCAACGGCGCATCGCCCGAATGGCTGGCCAAGCGGCTGCGCGCGATCGGCCAGAAGCCGATCTCGGCGCTGGTCGACATCACCAATTACGTGACCGTCGATCTCGGCCGCCCGCTCCACGTCTATGACAGGGCGAAGCTGTCGGGCGGCCTCGTCGCCCGCAAGGCCCGCCCCGGCGAGACGGTGCTGGCGCTCAACGGCAAGACCTATACGCTCGATGAAACGATGACGGTCATCGCCGACGATGCCCATGTCCATGACATCGGCGGCATCATGGGCGGTGAGGAATCGGGCGTGTCGGACACGACTACCGACGTGGTCATCGAATGCGCCTATTTCGATCCGGATCATATCGCGCGCACCGGTCAGAAGCTGCTGCTGACCAGCGACGCGCGCCAGCGGTTCGAGCGCGGCGTCGATCCCGCCTTCCTTGAGCAGGGCCTCGCCATCGCGACCCGGCTGGTGCTCGACCTCTGCGGTGGCCAGGCGACCGGCATCACCCGCGCCGGCGAGCCGCCTCTCGGCACGCGCAGCTATGCCTATGATCCGGCCCGCGCGGAAACGCTCGGCGGGCTCGCCGTCGCGCCGGATCGGCAGCGCGCGATCCTCCAGTCGCTCGGCTTCACCGTCACCGACGATTGGCAGGTCACCCCGCCGACCTGGCGCCGCGATATCGACGGCCCGGCCGATCTGGTCGAGGAAGTGATCCGCATCGAGGGCATCGACAACGTCCCCTCGGTCCCGCTGCCGCGTGCGCCGGGTGTCGCCACGCCGACTGCGACGCCGGAGCAGAAGCTGGAACGCCGGGTCCGCCGCGCCGCCGCCGCCCGCGGTCTCGACGAAGCGGTGACGTGGAGCTTCATTTCGGAAGGCGAGGCCGCGCCCTTCGGCGGCGGCGCCTTCACGCTCGCCAATCCGATCAGCGAGGATCTGAAGGTCATGCGCCCCTCGCTGCTGCCCGGCCTGCTCTCGGCGGCGTCGCGCAACGTGCGTCGCGGTGCTGGCAGCGTGCGGCTGTTCGAAATCGGCCGCCGCTATCTTGCCGACAAGGAACGCGCGACGCTTGGCCTTGTCCTCGCCGGTGAGCGCCGCGCGCGCGGCTGGCAGTCGGGCAAGGCGCAGGCCTATGATGCCTTTGACGCCAAGGCGGAGGCGCTGTCGCTGCTCGCCGCGGCCGGTGCGCCGGTGGACAATCTCCAGGTGTTCGGGGAAGCGGGCGATGCGTGGCATCCCGGCCAGTCGGGCACGCTGCGGCTTGGGCCGAAGACGGTGCTTGCCGCCTTCGGCATTCTCCATCCCCGCGTCACCCAGGCGTTCGATCTCGACGCCGGCGTCGCTGCGGTGGAGCTGTACCTCGATGCCATCCCCGGCAAGCGATCGGCCGGCTTCATGCGCCCGGCCTATACGCCGCCCGCGCTTCAGGCTGTTCGCCGCGACTTCGCCTTCCTTGTGCCCGAGGGGCTCGCCGCGGACGCGCTGGCCCGCGCGGTGAAGGGCGCGGACAAGACCGCGATCGTCTCCGCTCGCGTGTTTGACGTGTTCGCGAAGGATGGCGAGACTTCGATGGCGGTCGAGGTCGTGCTTCAGCCGGGCGACAAGGCGTTCGTCGAGGCGGAACTGAAGGCGATCGCCGACAAGGTGGTGGCCGCCGCCGCGAAGCTGGGCGCGTCGCTAAGGGGCTGATACCGCCGCCGTTCGCCCTGAGTCTGTCGAAGGGCGTGCCACAACGCGCAACGCTGCTTGGCACGGGCTTCGACAAGCTCAGCCCGAACGGGGTAGAAATGGCGACAACACCGTGGAGGTAAAGTGACCGACTGGATCACCATCGCGAACGATCACCTATCCGCCGCGATCAACCCCCTTGGCGCGGAACTCTCCTCCCTGAAGGACGCTGCCGGCCGCGAGCTGATGACCGATGCCGATCCTGCGTTCTGGACGGGCCGTGCACCCTTGCTCTTCCCCGTTGTCGGCAAGCCCGCCGGCGAGGTGATCCGGGTCGACGGCCGCGCCTATCCGATGAAGCAGCACGGCTTCGCCCGCCGCCTGCCGTTCACGCTGATCGACCATGGTCCCGCGCACGCGACCTTCCGTTTGCAGGATACCGATGAGACGCGGGTCCATTATCCCTTCGCCTTCACGCTCGAGGCGACCTACCGGCTCGAAGGCGCGACGCTCCGGACCGAGATCGTCATCGCCAATCCGAACGCGGTCGATCTGCCCGCGAGTTTCGGTTTTCACCCCGCTTTCGCCTGGCCGCTGCCGGGCGGCGCGGAACGTGGCCAGCACGTCATCACATTTGGCCAACTTGAGCCGGATGGCATCCGACCCATTGCCGATGACGGGACGATAAAGGCCGGTTCACTCCCGTCCCCGCTGAACGGGCGCACGCTCCACCTCGCCGACGATCTGTTCACGCACGATGCCCTGGTGTGGGATAACGTCCGCTCGTCCAGCGTCACCTATGGCGCGCCCGATGGCCCCGCCCTGCGGATCGACTTTCCCGATACGCCGATGCTCGGCATCTGGACCAAGCCGGGCGCCCGTTACATCTGTGTCGAGCCTTGGCACGGCATCGCCGATCCAACCGGTTATGCGGGGGAACTTGAACTTGCTGATAAACCCGGCATTTTTCTCGTGCCGCCGGGTGGTTCCAAGTCCATCAGCATGGCGGTAACGCTTCTTCCATGAAACTCGATACGCTCATTGGTGAACCCTGGGGTGATTACGGCCTGGTCGATTGCGGCCATGGCCGGAAGCTGGAACGCTATGGCGACTATCGCTTCATCCGCCCCGAACCGCAGGCGCTCTGGGCCCCCGCGCATGAGAATTGGGATGCGCACGGCGAGTTCATCCCCGGCAGCGACGAGGACGGCGGCGGGCAGTGGCGCTTTAACCGTGCCACCCCGCGCGACGGCTGGCCGCTCGCCTGGGGAGTCGGTCCGGGCACCGTCCGCTTCACCGCGCAAAACACGCCGTTCCGACACCTCGGCTTCTTCCCCGACATGGCGCCGGTCTGGTCATGGCTGCGCGAGCGGCTGGATGGCGTGGCCGAGCCTGAGGCGTTGAATTTGTTCGGTTATACTGGCGTCGGGACGCTCGCGCTGTCGGCGGCGGGCGCCAAGATGGTGCACGTCGATGCCTCCAAGAAATCGGTGGAGGCGGCGCGCGCCAATGCGAAGCTGTCCGGCATGGCGGATCGGCCGGTGCGCTGGATCGTCGACGATGCCGCCAAGTTCGTCGCGCGCGAGGTGCGCCGCGGCCGCCGCTACGATGCGATCCTGCTCGACCCACCCAAATACGGCCGCGGGCCGGATGGTGAGATCTGGCGGCTGGAGGAGCATCTGCCGGGCCTGATTGCCGACTGCCGCCAGCTGCTCGACGGTAATTCGCGGGCCTTGTTCCTCACCGTCTATGCGGTGCGCATGTCGGCGCTGGCGATCGGCGAGATGCTGCGCCAGGCCTTCGCCGATTTGCCAGGCACGGTGGAAGCCGGTGAGCTTGGCGTCCGCGAGGAGGCGCGCGGCCTGGTGCTGCCGACCGCGATCTGGGCACGCTGGTCGAACGACTGACTTGCACCGCGCACCCTGCGGACCCAGATGCAGAGCCAATCACGGAGAGCAGTCGTCCATGGATCAGTTGAACCTGTCGGAAGGCGAATGGAAACAGCGGCTTAGCCCGGAGCAATATCACGTGCTGCGCGAAGCCGGCACGGAGCGCGCGTTTGCCGGCAAGTATAATGACTATAAGGCGGACGGCATCTATCACTGCGCCGCTTGCGCGCTCGAGCTGTTCGACAGCGCCGATAAATATGATTCCGGTTCCGGCTGGCCCAGCTTCACCCAGCCCATTTCTCCGGAGGTCGTTTCCGATCATCGCGACACGAGCCACGGGATGGTGCGGATCGAGACCCGCTGCGCGCGATGCGATAGTCATCTCGGGCACGTCTTTCCCGATGGCCCGCCGCCGACCGGTCTTCGCTACTGCATGAATTCGGTCAGCCTCGATTTCCGCGCCCGCAAGTGACCGCTCCTCCGTCCGCCGGCACCGTCTGGCGCGGCGGAGGTAGCCCATCTTGTTAAGCACAGCCTAAGCTTCTATCCCACAAGGCGCTTCGATGGCCCGCGCCCCTGCTCCCCGTTCGCCCTGGCGCCGCCGCCTTTCGATCACGATCAAGCTGATGATCGCGCTCGGAGTGCTGGCGCTTGGTGCTCTTGTCACCGCGGTGTACATCGCGCGTGCGCAGCTGCCCTCGTTCGAGGAGCTGAAATCCTCGCCCAACGGCCAGATGATCCGCGTGCACGCGGTGGATGGCACGGTGCTGGTATCGATCGGCCCGAGCTACGGCGAATGGCTGCCTTTTGATCGTATCCCGCGTGTGATGCGCGATGCGACCATCGCGGTCGAGGACAAGCGCTTCTACAGTCATCTGGGCGTTGATCCGATCGGCGTCGCGCGCTCGGTCAAGGTACGCCTCGATCGCGGGCGCTGGGTGCAGGGCGGCTCCACCATCACCCAGCAGCTCGCCCGCAACGTTTTCCTCAACAATCAGAAGAAGTTCGGCCGCAAGTTCCGCGAATGGATCCTTGCGCTGGCGATGGAGCGCAAGTTCACCAAGGATCAGGTGCTCGAGCTGTACCTGAACAAGGTCTATTACGGCGGCGGCGCTTATGGGATCGATGCCGCGTCGCGCAAATTCTTCGGTCATGGCGCCAATCGGCTGTCGCTGAGCGAGGCCGCGATTATCGCCGGGCTGGTCAAGGCGCCGTCCAACTACTCGCCCACCGCGGACGCGCAGGCGGCGGTTGACCGTGCGCAGGTCGTGCTGCGGGTGATGGCGGAAAACGGCGTGATCAGCGCGGGCGAGGCGGCCGATGCGAACCCGGACGCGGTGAAGCTCGCGCCCGAGCCCAAGCAGAACAGCGTTCGTTACTTCACCGATTGGGCGTTGCCGCAGCTCGAATTGCTGATCGATGAAACGGAACGGCCACTTGAGGTCTGGACGACGCTTGATCTGAACATGCAGCGGGCGGCCGATGCGGCCGTGCGCGCCAATGCCCCCGCCGGCGCGCAGGGCGCCTTGGTGGCGCTGGACCGCGACGGCGCGGTTCGGGCGATGGTCGGCGGCAAGGACTATGTGTCCTCCATCTACAATCGTGCCACTCAGGCGCAGCGCCAGCCTGGCTCCGCGTTCAAGCTCTTCGTCTATCTGGCGGCGCTGGAAGCGGGAATGACGCCCGAATCCACCGTTGTCGACGAGCCGGTGTCGATCGGCGGGTGGAGCCCCCGGAACAGCTCCCGACGCTTCTCCGGACAGGTCACGCTGCGCACGGCGTTCGCCTATTCGCTGAACACCGTGGCGGCGAAGCTTGGGCAGCAGGTCGGCTTCACCACCGTTGCCGACATGGCTCGGCGTTTCGGCATCACATCCACGATCAACACGCATCCGTCGATGGTCCTTGGAACCTCGGACGTCCGCCTGATCGACATGACCCGCGCCTTCGCCAGCGTCGCCAACAAGGGCGTGGCGGTGACGCCGTTTGGCATCACCAAAGTGACGGCGAACAATGAAGTGATCTTCGAGCATGAGGTGGATCGCAGCCGCGTGCTTGTCGCGCCCTATGTCGCGGCGCAGATGACGGATCTGCTTCAGACGGCGGTCAACACCGGTACCGGCCGCGCGGCGCAGATCGGACGGCCGGTGGCTGGCAAGACCGGCACCACCTCTTCATCCAAGGACGGATGGTTCCTTGGCTTCTCGTCCGGGCTCACGACGGGCGTCTGGATGGGGCGTGACGATGCGAAGGCGGTCGGCGGCCTGCAGGGCGGCGCGGCGCCGGCCCGCGCTTTTGCGCAGTTCATGGGCAAGGCGGTGGCGAAGCGGCCGATCGAACAGTTCGAAACCGAAGTGACGCTCCCCGAATGGCAGCTGGAGCCAGATGAAGAGAGCTATTTCGGGGAGCCGGACAATAGCGTCTTCGTGGATGAAACCGGCGCGCCGATCGCGGCGGACGGCGTGCCACTGCCGGATGACGGCTATGGCCGGGGCGTTGAGCGACCCTCGCCGCGTGGCGAACGTCCGGTTCCCGAAGGCTATTATGAGGAACCGCTAGCGCCGGCAGCACCCGAACAGCGGCTGGATCAGGATTGGATCGACCGCGTGACGGGGCGCGAGCCGCCCCGCGAACCGCGTCGCGATCGACGGGTTCAGCCGCCGCCGCCGCCGGTCGAGGAACGCCCGTACCAGTGAAGCGAAGCGCCGTTGGTGCGTAGCCATTGGCGATGCGGGGTCGGATCTTCGCCATAGATCGCTTCAACCAGAGCGTGAAACGCGGGCGAATGGTTCATGTGGATACGATGGGCGACCTCGTGCGCGGCGGTCGCCTGCCG
The DNA here is from genome assembly GCF_001557395.1 of Sphingomonas sp. CCH5-D11. Lineage (NCBI taxonomy): Bacteria > Pseudomonadati > Pseudomonadota > Alphaproteobacteria > Sphingomonadales > Sphingomonadaceae > Sphingomonas > Sphingomonas sp. CCH5-D11. Next base: position 38,246 of record NZ_LSKH01000017.1, read on the forward strand.
CACGGCGGCCGGCGCCAACAGGAGGCGCCAGCTATATCGTATCGCTCCGTCGCTGGTGCAGCTTCCCCAGCGGCCGCGCGGGTCACCGATCGACACGCGCGCGACGCGCACACCGGCGCGATCGGCATAGAGGCTGGTGTCAGCCTCCAGCAGCCGCAGCGCTTCCCGCCGCAGCCAGCCTTCGACCCGCCGAGCCACGGTTGCGGACGCGCCGGAGAGTAGCAGCCGATTGCCTTCCCGCCGCACGATGCGTGATGCGCCCTCCCGCCACTCGATCGTCACCCAGTCGTCTGCGACCGGAATGATGGCGCCCGGCGCGAATGGTCTCGCCTGCGGCAGATTGGCACGCTGCGCTGCGATCCACTCGCGGTGGCCCGCGGCCCAGGCAAGCGCCTTGGTGGCGGAGGCCCGCTTGGGGATCGTCAGGCGAATCCGGCCGCTTGCGGGATCGAACGCCAGCTTGACCCGGCGGGCGGTCGGATGGCGGACAATCTCGATGTCTTCGGTCACAGACCGCAGGATATCGCCAGATCGGTGTGCCACGCGGCGATCACAGCCGGCGGTCCGTCATGTGATACTCAAGTTCGCCGGCATCATCTTCGCTGATCGTCCATCCGCGAACGGACTCGCCGGCGCGATGCACCGCCTCGCGATCACCGGAGACAAGGTAATGCCATGCCGGCAGCGGCTCGCCATTCAAACGCAGCCGGTAGGCGCAGGTGCTGGGCAGCCACTCGATCGCATCCACGTTGCGCATGGAAAGGCGCACGCATTCTGAGACATAGGCGTGGCGATGGCGGTAATTGGAACATTGGCCGCTGCGGCGGTCGAGCAGGCGACAAGCAACGTTGGTGGCGAACAGCTCGCCTGTTTCCTCATCCTCCAGCTTGTGGAGGCAGCACTTGCCGCAGCCGTCGCACAGCGCCTCCCACTGTGCGCGGTCCAGCTTGTCGAGCGGCGTGTCTTCCCAGAAGCGGTTCATTCGGCCCAGCGTTTGATCTCATCGGCAATCGCCTGAGGTGCGCTGTCCTGCGGGAGCAAGGCGAGCGGCTTTCCCTCTGGCGACATCAGGTAAGCCTGGCGGCTGTGATCCATCAGATAGCCGTCCGGCGTGCCCTTGCCTCGCTGATAGAAGATGGCGAACTCCTTGGCCACCTTGGATATTTCGTCCTGCGTCCCGGTCAGGCCAATCATCCGCGGGTGAAAGGCGGAGACGAACTGCTTCAGAACCGCCGGTGTATCGCGCACCGGGTCGATGGTGACGAACACGGGAACGATCCGCTGGGCCAGCTCCGGATCGCTCTTGTCGAGCAGCTTCAGCGCGGCTGCCAGGTTCTGCACGTCGACGGGGCAGACGTCCGGACAGAAGGTGTAACCGAAATACATGATCCGGTACCGGCCCGCGAGGGACGAGTCGGACAGGCGCTTTCCATCCTGATCGGTCAGCGTGAACGAACCGCCGATCCTCGCTCCTTCCAGCGGCGGGCGGGCCGGCGATTGCGCCGGGGAGCAGGCGACAAGGGCGAGTGGCACTAACCAGGCAAGGGCACGGACATTCATGGCACCGCCAGCCTTGATCTGTTAGGGCGGGCGCCGCAACCATCAGATGGATCGTTTGCCAGTGAAGACGCTTAGCCGCCTGTTCGTCCCCCTGTTCATTCTTGCTGCGTTTCCGGCCGCCGCGCAGCAGCAGTCGCAGGGGTACAAGTTTCTTGAAGCCGTGCGTAAGTCCAAGGGCGATGAAGTCGTGCAGATGCTTGATCAGCCCGGTCAGCGCATCGTCAACGCCCGCGATATTACTACGGGTGAAGGGGCGCTGCACATCGTGGTGAAGCGCGGCGACGGAACCTATCTGCGCTTCTTGCTGGCACGCGGGGCCGATCCGAACATGCGTGATGGTCGCGGCGACACCCCGCTGCTGCTGGCGGTGCAATATGGCCAGAATGCGCTGGTCGACATTCTAACGGCAGCGAAGGCGAACCCGAACCTGGGTAATGGCGGTGGTGAAACGCCGCTGATCCGTGCGGTCCAGAAGCGTGATCTTCCGATGGTCCGCAGCCTGTTGGCGGCAGGCGCCAACCCCGACCAGACCGACAATATCGCCGGCATGTCCGCCAGGGACTATGCCAAGGCCGACACGCGCTCTCCCGCCATCGCCAAGCTGATCGACGAAAAGCCCAAGCGTGCGGTCCGTGCCGTCGCTGGTCCGCGGATGTAATAGGGCCGACGGACGGTAAGCGGCGGCAAAAGAGCTATGACGCATCATCCGATCGCCTGCGTGCTAATCGGCGCCGCTGCCCCGGCGGCTAGCGCGGGCGCAGGCCGTCAAACATCAGGCGAAGGGCGCCGCTGACCTGTGCCGCCGCCCGCTCGCGACTTTGCGACGGACGCACGACTGCACTGGCCATGCGGGCGGCCAGAACGATGTCGCGCGGCATGATCGTGTCGGCGATTTCACCGCGCTGCCGCGCCACCGCGACAGCTGGCTCCAGGATACGTTCGAGCCTGCCGGCGAGCGCGTCAAAGGCTGCCCGGTTGCCCTGATCAAGCTGAAGATCGGCAGCGATCCTGGCGAACAGGGATGCCGCGACGGCGCCGTCCAGCACGAAGGCGGAAAGTATCTCGATCAGCGGGCGGGCGGGATCGAGCCCGCTTTCCAGCCGGTCCGCCTCACGCGAGAAGATCGCCAGGACCAGCGCCTCGCGATCCTTGAAGTTGCGGTAAAGCGTCCCGCGACCGACGCCCGCGCGCTCCGCGATCGTGTCGAGCGGTACGCGATAGCCCTCTGCCGTGAAGCACAGAACGGCCGAGGCTATCAGTGCCTCCCGGCGTTCCTGCGCATCCCGTCGCGGCGCTCGGCTCCGCTGCCGTTCTGGTTCATCGAGCCCCATGCCAGGCTCCCCTATAGGCAAAAAGTCGCGATTGTACCGCCCAACCATCGGTTCGGAGGGGCAATTTTTCGGTATTGTCGTGGCCCGAAACGGGATCATCCTGGCCGTGGAACGGCCTCCATCCGGGGAAAGCCGGCCATTGGCGCAAACGCCGCTGGGCAAGCGCCGCTGGGCAAGGCAGGCGTGCCGATCTAAGCAACGCGGACGGCGCGGTCCCGTGCAGGTCGGCGCGAAAGGGGAGAGAGATGGACCACGAAGCCAGGGCTGACCTGTCACATCTGCGCAAGGTGGTCGGCGCGTCGATGGCAGGTACCATCGTCGAATGGTATGAGTTCTTTCTCTACGGTACGGCCGCCACGCTGGTGTTCGGCAAGCTGTTCTTCCCGCAGACCGGCAACAACCTCGACGGCATCATCGCCGCCTTCGCCACTTATGCCGTCGGCTTCATCGCCCGGCCGCTTGGAGGGATAGTGTTCGGCCATGTCGGCGACCGGATCGGGCGCAAGTCGCTGCTGCAGTTCAGCCTGGTGCTGATCGGCGCCTCGACCTTCTTGATGGGCTGCCTGCCCGGCTTCGCGACGATCGGCTATTGGGCGCCCGCGCTGCTGGTGACGCTGCGCTTCATCCAGGGCTTCGCACTGGGCGGCGAATGGGGCGGTGCCATCCTGCTGGTGACCGAGCACAGCCCGAACCGCAGCCGCGCCTTTTGGGGCAGTTTCCCGCAGGCCGGCGTGCCGCTGGGCAACGTGCTCGCCACCGTCGTGCTCCTGCTTCTTTCCACCTTTTTGACGGAGGACGCCTTTCTCGCCTGGGGCTGGCGCGTCGCCTTTTGGCTGTCGGTGATCATCATCGCGATCGGCTATTACATCCGCACGCAGGTGAGCGACTCACCGCTGTTCCACGCCGCACGCGCGGAGGCGGAACAGCGCAAGGATGCGGGGCATGGCGTTTCGCAGGTGTTCCGGCGCTATCCGCGGGCCGTGTTCAACGCGATGGGCCTGCGCTTCGGCGAGAACATCCTCTACTACATGGTCGTCACCTTCTCGATCACCTATCTGGCGCATCGCGGCATCGCGACCAGCCGCATCCTGGGGCTGCTGTTCCTGGGCCATTTGCTTCACGTGATCGTCATCCCAGTGGCCGGCGCGCTGGCGGACCGGATCGGGCGGCGTCCGGTCTACATCCTGGGTGCCGCGCTGGCGATTGGCTGGCCCTTTGCGGCCTTTCCGATGTTCAACACCGGGGACACGGCAACCATGCTGGCCGCGATCATGGCGGGCCTTGCGGTGCACGGCCTGATGTATGCGCCGCAGCCCGCCATCATGGCGGAAATGTTCCCGACGCGAATGCGCTATTCCGGCGTGTCGCTGGGCTATCAGGTGACGGCCATCGTTGCCGGCTCCTGGGCGCCGCTGATCGGGGCGGCGATGCTGCGTGCCTATGACAGCTGGGTCCCGCTTGCCATTTATGTGGGCCTGAGCGCCGCCGTCAGCCTGGTCGCCGCGCTGTTCATGCGCGAAAGCCGGGGCGTGTCGCTGCGCGCGCTTGATGCGGAAGATCGGCGGCGCATGGCCGGCTGATTGGGGGCCGGCTCAGCTTTCGGCGCTCGCTTCCTCGCGCACCGGATCGCGCTGACGTCGCAGGCGAAGCCCCACGAAGAGCACGGTCGGCCAGAACAGCGTGTTCAACGTATCGCCGATCGTGTCCGGCCACCGCCATGACCCGTGATTGTACCGATCAATACATTCATTGAGCAGCTGAAGAACCACCACGAACACCAAGGGCACTGGCGTGGCGAGCGAACGGCGCGTGATCAGCCGGGCCAGCATGAGCGCGGCCATCCCGCCATGAACATGCGCGATCGTGTCGCCACCGCTGTTGAACAAGCCGGCAACGAAGTTCTTCAGGGCGACATAGTCCATGGAGCGCGCTTAGCTGTTGCGGCAGGCGCCTGTCATCCGCCGCCTTGCTCCCGATGGTCACTTCGTTCCTCAACAGGACGACCCGTGCGGCCCGTCCGCCAACATTCTGTCTCGCGGGGCGAGCTACGCGCTGATAGGCTGAGCCACGGGGATCCTGGGGGAAACATGCGGTTCGTTGGCTTTTCGATCGTTCTGGCGAGCGCGCTCGCCGGCAATGTGGCGGCGCAGTCGCGCCCTTCCGCAGCGGACGCGGCGGGTAAGCGCGTGGCCAGTGGACGGGAGGTGCGTTACGCGCCCAGTTGGGACTGGGTAATCGCCCCGCCGGCCGCAACCGAGGCACCGCTGCCGCCGGGCGCCCCGCTGCGCTTCGTCTATTCGGACAGCCAGGTGCGCGTCAGCAACGGCGTGCAGGACGAGTACCAGGCGTGGAAGGCGAAGCTTCTCTCGCCCGAGGGCCTGGCCATCGGCAACATCGCCGTCACCTGGTCCCCGGCCAGTGAGGAGATGATCGTTCACCGGCTGGCGATCATTCGTGACGGCAAGAGCATCGACGTGCTCGCGGCACAGAAGTTCGCCGTTATCCAGCGCGAGAATGATCTCGAACAGTCGATGCTTTATGGCGATCTGACCGCCACATTGCAGGCGGCGGGGCTTCAGGTCGGGGACGAGCTGGAGTTCGCGGCGACCAAGCGGCGTCGCGCGATCGGACCAGTCGACCGGGCCGATGGCTTCATGCAATTCCCGCTGATGGGCATGCGCGGCGCGTATCGCTTGCGCGTGCTGTCGCCCAAAGCCACGCCGTTGACGTTCCGCAACGCCGCCGACGTGCCGACCCCGATCGTGCGTGATCTGGGCGGTGAGGTCGAGCATCAATACCTGCTGGTCGATCCTTCATCCGTGACCGTGCCGGAGCAGGCGCCATTACGGTATATGGTGAAGCGGCTGGTGCAGTTCAGCGACTATGCCGATTGGGCAACCCTCTCGCGGTCGTTCGCCGGCTCCTATGTGCAGGCAGCGGTGCTAGCGCCGGACTCGCCGGTGCGCGCCGAAGCTCGGCGGATCGCGGCGGAAACCAGTGATCCGGCGGGCCGCGTGGCAGCGGCGCTGCGGCTGGTGCAGGATCGCATCCGCTACGTCTATGTGGGGCTGGACGGCGGTAACTACCGGCCCGCCAATGCCGACGAGACGTGGAGCCGCAAGTTCGGCGACTGCAAGGGCAAGACCGCGCTGCTGATCGCCCTGCTTCAGGAGATGGGCATCGCCGCCGAGCCCGTGCTGGTGGCAAGCAAGGGCGGCGATGGCTTGGACGAGCGACTGCCCAGCCCGTCGCTGTTCGACCATGTGGTGGTGCGTGCGACGGTCAATGGCGCGCCGGTGTGGCTTGACGGCACGCGGCTGGGCGATCGCTCGCTGGACGCGCTAGACCCGCCCTTGTCACGCTGGGTCCTGCCGCTGCGCGCCAAGGGCGCGGCGCTGGAAGCGATCGTCTTACCCGCCCCACGCCTGCCGAACCGGGTCGAGGTGGTAGACATCGATGCCACCGCGGGTTTCGACAAGCCCGGCCGTTTTCGCATTCAGCAGACCCTGCGCGGCGACGAAATCTACGGCATCCGCGCGCAGCTGGCCGGGGTGGCCGCCAGTGACGCGGACAAGATGCTCGCCGCCTACTGGCGGCAGCAATATCCCGCGGTGGAGGCGACACGTACCACCTGGCGCTTCGACGAGGACAATCGCTTGCTCGTGCTTGGCCTGGAGGGCGAGGGCAAGGTCGATTGGGAGGGCGACGCCAAGGAGGGGCATACCCATTATCTCTTCGGCGGCGGCTTTCCGCCCCCGTCCGAGCTGAAGCGGCCCAAGGATCAGCCGCAGGACGCGCCCTATGCCAATGATTATCCTGCCTTCTCCTGCTATGCCACGACGGTGAAGGTGCCACCGGCAGGCAAGGGCTTCCGCTGGTCCTTTTCCTCCAACCCGATGGATCGTACGCTGGGCGGCATCTCCTATTGGCGCATCTCGTCCTTCGACGGGCAGGTCGCGCGCATGGTGAAGAGCCGCCGGGTCGACGCGCCGGAGATCAGCGCCGCGGAGGCGGCGGCGCTGAACGCCGCCATATCAGCGTTCGACAACAACAAGGCTTATGTCTGGGAAGTGAAGAGCAAGGGCTCGTCGATTGTGGCGGACGCGACCAACCGGTTCGGCAGTTTCGAGGATTTCGCCGGTGCCGCGCCGCCGTGCCAGAGCCAGGTGCGCACGATCGCCGCCGCCACGCCCGCGAAGGCACCCGCAGACAGGACCGAGAAGAGCGACGCGAACTAACGGGCTGCGCCGGATGGCGCTTTCGCGCTAGGGGCGGCGGCATGGAAAATCGCGCCAACCCTTCCGCCGAGGCACCGTCCGGCGACCTGACCTATACCGGCTATCTCCGGCTGGACGAGCTGCTCGCCTGCCAGACGCCGCTGTCCGACACGCATGATGAAATGCTGTTCATCGTCATCCACCAGGCATCCGAACTGTGGATGAAATTGTGCCTGCACGAACTGACCGCGGCGCGCCGGGCGATTGCGGAGGATCGGCTCGACACCGCGTTCAAGATGATGGCGCGCGTTGCGCGGGTGCAGCAGCAGTTGATCGGCAGCTGGGAGATCCTGGCGACGATCACCCCGGCCGATTATTCCGCGATGCGCGGCAAGCTCGGCTCAAGCTCCGGCTTCCAGTCGCACCAGTATCGCGCGATGGAATTCCTGATGGGGAACAAGAACGCCGGAATGATCCGCGTGTTCGGTGATTCCCCGCATCTGCAGGCGCTGCTGCAGGATGCGCTGGAGCAGCCGAGCATCTATGATGAGGCGCTGAGAGCGCTGGCGCGGGCAGGGCTGCCAGTCCCGCAGGAGCAGCTGACGCGCGATGTGACTCAGCCCTATGAGGCGTCGCCCGAGGTGGAGGACTGCTGGCGCACGGTCTATGCCGCGCCCGAGCGTTACTGGAACCTCTATGAACTCGCCGAAAAGCTGGTCGATTTGGAATATCGCTTTCAGCTCTGGCGGTTCGGGCATCTGAAGACGGTGGAGCGGGTGATCGGCTTCAAGCGCGGGACGGGGGGCACGGCGGGAGTGCCCTATCTCGCGCGGGTGATCGATCAGGTGTTCTTCCCCGAACTGCTGACGGTGAGGGCGGTGCTGTGACCCGGTGGCCCGATCTCGCCCAGGTCAAAGCCATGGACGCGGCCGATCCGCTGCGCGCCTGTCGCACGCGTTTCGCGTTGCCCGAAGGGCTGATCTACCTCGACGGCAATTCGCTGGGCGCGCTGCCCGTGGACACGCCGGCGCGGATCGCCGCCACGGTCGAGGGGCAATGGGGTACGGACCTGATCGCGAGCTGGAACAAACATGGCTGGATCGACGCGCCGGTTAGGCTTGGCGCGCGCATCGCGCCGCTGATCGGCGCGGCGACGGATGAGGTGATCGTGGCCGATTCCACTTCGGCCAACCTGTTCAAGCTGATCACCGCCGCCTGCCTGGCGCAGCCTGGGCGGTCGACGATCCTGACCGAGCCGGGCAATTTCCCCACCGATCTGTATATCGCGCAAGGCGTGGCGGCGGTGCTGCCGGAGCGGCGGGTACGCACGATGCCGGCGGCGGAGATGGCGGCGGCGATCGACGGCGACACGGCCGTCGTGGTGCTGACCCATGTTCACTACAAGACCGGGGCGATGCTCGACATGGCCGGGCTGACGGCGGCGGCGCAGGCGGCGGGCGCGCTGATCCTATGGGACCTCAGCCATAGCGCCGGTGCGGTGGCGGTGGATCTTGGCGGTTGCCACGTCGATCTGGCGGTCGG
>NZ_LSKH01000168.1:0-286 GCF_001557395.1 Sphingomonas sp. CCH5-D11
CGTCGGCAGCCTGCTCAGCCTGGCCATGATGGTGATGCTCGGCCGCGAGCTGCTGGATACCGGCCTTGCCGGTCTCAGTCGTGCCGCGCCTGATTCGCCGTGGTTCTACGTCGCTTTCTTCGGGCTCTACATGGCGGCGCCGACCGGTGATTTCATCATCTTCCGCCGCCTGTGGGGCATCCCCTGGTCCGGCTTTGCGGCGCTCCACAAGAAGCGCATCGCGAACGATGTGGTGCTGGGCTATTCGGGCGAGGCCTATTTCTACGCATGGGCGCGCGCGCGCGCG
>NZ_LSKH01000169.1:0-17086 GCF_001557395.1 Sphingomonas sp. CCH5-D11
GGCGGCATCAGGCGCGCGCGCAACGCCACGACCGCGTTGGGCGCCAGGTTCGCCGGCGCATCCCGATCCGCCACGTTCACCCGAATGCGTGTCGGCGCATGGAGCGGAGCGGCGTCGATCCATTGCAGGTCCGTCAATCGCAGCCGCACCAGCCCGCGGGCCGGCAGTTGATCGATCTTTTCCACCCGAGCGGTGAGGCGGGCGATGGCCGGTCGCTGGAGCACGGGAGCGGCGGCGCGATCCGCCTTTGTCCAGATCAAGGCGACGCCGATCGAGAAGGCGATGGATGCCGTAGCGATGGCGCGCCCGCCTCTTCCGCCACGCCCCACCGCCAGCGCCAGCAGCGCCACCGAAAGGCCGGCGAGCAGCGCCACCCGCCACAGGCGGCTGTCGAGAAGGATGAACCAGGCGGCGACCCCGGCCCCGAGCATGACGGGCAACCAGAGCGGCAGCTGGTCACGCTCCGCCTCCAGGCGCTTCTCCAGCCATGCGAGCGCCGTTTGAAGCGCCGAAAGGTGCGTGCTAGGGGGCTGCGCGGCAGTTGTCGCCATGATCGTTTTCCAGCCTGGGAGCTAGCGCGCTTGAGCGCAACCACAGATACCGGCACGCCTGCTGTCGTAACCCGTTTTGCCCCGTCGCCGACGGGCTTTCTTCATCTGGGCGGCGCGCGTACTGCGCTGTTCAACCTGCTTTACGCGCGCCATCATGGCGGCCGCTTTCTGCTGCGTATCGAGGATACCGACCGCGCACGATCGACCCAGCCGGCAATCGAGGCGATCCTTTCCGGCATGCGTTGGCTTGGCCTCGATTGGGATGGCGAGGAGGTGTATCAATCCACCCGCGCCGCTCGTCACGCGGAAGTAGCAGAGGCGATGATCGCCGCCGGCGCCGCGTACCGCTGCTACATGACGCCGGAGGAAATCGACGCGATGCGCGCCGAAGCGCAGGCGAAGAAGCAGCCGCTGCGCATCCGCTCGCCGTGGCGTGATCGCGAGAACAACGACGCCGACGCTTCTTACGTCGTCCGCCTCAAGGCACCGACCGAAGGTGCGACGACGATCGAGGATCGTGTGCAGGGCAGCGTAACGGTGCAGAATGCCGAGCTGGACGACCTTGTCCTGCTGCGTTCCGACGGCACACCGACGTACATGCTGGCGGTGGTTGTCGACGATCATGACATGGGCGTTACCCACATCATCCGCGGCGATGACCATCTCAACAATGCCTTCCGGCAGCTCCCCATCATCAAGGCGATGGGATGGCCGGAGCCGGTCTATGCCCACATCCCGCTGATCCATGGCAGCGACGGCGCGAAGCTGTCGAAGCGGCACGGTGCGGTGGGGATCGAGGCTTATCGCGACGAGCTGGGCATCCTTCCCGAGGCGCTGGACAATTATCTCCTGCGTCTTGGCTGGGGCCATGGCGACAATGAGATCATCAGCCGCGACCAGGCGATCGAGTGGTTCGATCTGGGCAGCGTGGGCAAGTCACCCTCGCGGTTCGACCTGAAAAAGCTCGAAAACCTGAATGGCCATTACATCCGCAGTGCTGACGACGAACGGCTGGCAGCGCTGGTGTGCGGCCACCTCGGACTTTCGCAGGACGATGATCGTCGATCGGTGATGGTCGCCGCCATGCCGGCGCTCAAGCCGCGAGCCGCAAACCTCAACGAACTGGCGGACGGCGCTCGCTTCCTTCTCGTCACTCGCCCGCTCGACATCGCCGCCGATGCGGAGCCGCTGCTTGCCGGCGACGCGCGCGTGACCTTGGCAAAGGTTCATGCCGCGCTTGACGCGGTGGCCAAGTGGGATACGGAGGCGCTTGAAGAAGCGGTGCGGCAGGTTGCCGAAGCGCAGGGCTTGAAGCTCGGCCAGGTCGCCCAGCCGCTCCGTGCCGCACTCACCGGCCGCCGGACCTCGCCCGGAATCTTCGACGTGCTCGCTCTGCTTGGCCGGGACGAAAGTCTCGCCCGCATCGCCGATCATGCCGCTGATCAAACGGCCGCCCAGGGGAAGGACCAAAACAATGACTGACGCCAAGCTGTCCCTCACGGATAAGGACTTCGGCTATCCGGTGCTGTCGGGCAGCGTGGGCCCGGATGTGATCGACATCCGCAAGCTCTACGGCCAGACCGGCGCGTTCACCTACGATCCGGGCTTCACCTCGACGGCCTCCTGCCAGTCGAAGCTGACCTATATCGACGGTGACGAAGGTGTCCTCCTTCACCGCGGCTATGCGATCGGCGATCTCGCCGAGAAGTCGAGCTTCATGGAGGTGGCCTATCTCCTGCTGAACGGCGAGCTGCCCAAGGGCGACGAGCTGAACAAGTTCGAGAACACGATTACCCGCCACACGATGGTCCACGAGCAGCTCGCGACCTTCTTCCGTGGTTTCCGTCGCGATGCCCATCCGATGGCGATCCTGTGCGGTGTCGTCGGCGCGCTTTCCGCATTTTACCACGACTCGACCGACATCCACGATCCCACGCAGCGCATGATCGCGTCGCACCGGCTGATCGCCAAGATGCCGACGATCGCGGCGATGGCCTATAAGTATAGCGTCGGTCAGCCTTTCCAGTATCCGGACAACTCGCTGAGTTACACCGGCAATTTCCTGAAGATGACCTTCGGCGTGCCGGCCGAGCCCTATGAGGTGAACCCGGCGGTCGAGAAGGCGATGGACCGGATCTTCATCCTCCACGCCGATCACGAGCAGAACGCCTCGACCTCTACCGTGCGCCTCGCCGGTTCGTCGGGCGCGAACCCGTTCGCGTGCATCGCGGCGGGCATCGCCTGCCTGTGGGGCCCGGCGCATGGCGGCGCGAACGAAGCTGCGCTCAACATGCTGCAGGAAATCGGCACCCCCGATCGCATCCCCGAGTTCATCAACCGGGCGAAGGACAAGAACGATCCGTTCCGTCTGATGGGCTTCGGCCACCGCGTGTACAAAAATTACGATCCGCGCGCGACGGTGATGCAGAAGACGGTGCGCGAAGTGTTCGACGCGCTGAAGGTGAACGATCCGCTGTTCGAAACCGCGCTGCGGCTGGAAGAACTGGCGCTGTCGGACGACTACTTCATCGAGAAGAAGCTGTTCCCGAACGTCGATTTCTATTCGGGCGTGATCCTGTCGGCGATCGGCTTCCCGACGTCGATGTTCACCGTTCTGTTCGCCCTTGCCCGGACCGTCGGCTGGGTCGCGCAGTGGAACGAGATGATCACCGATCCGGACCAGAAGATCGGCCGTCCGCGCCAGCTCTACACTGGCCCGACCGCCCGCGACTACGTCTCGCTCAACGAGCGCTGAGGTGCGGCGCTGGCGCCCGGTGCTGATCGCGCTGGGCGCCGCGCTTGCCCTGATCGGCCTGCTCTTCATCGGCCAAGGGCTGGGTTATATCGGCTGGCCGCGATCGAGCTTCATGCTCGACCAGAGAGTTTGGGCTGATCGCGGCGCCGGGGTCGCGGTGATCGGACTTCTCATGATTCTTATTGCACGGCGGGCGCGCTGAGGCCCGATCCGCAATATCTGAATATCAGAACGGCAGCTCCAAGGGCCTGAGCATAAGCAGGCCTGGACCGTCGTTGCTCATTTCGACTTCTTGACGCTTAGATGCGGCTTCAACGCTTGAAGACGTAACTCACGCCGAACGTGAGCAGCATTGCATCATAATCATAGGCGTCACGATCCGCATCGCGGCGCTGATAAGAAGCATCGAGGCGCAGCCGGACACGCGAACGTAGATAGTCGAAACGCAGCGTGGCCGAGTCGATCGAGTCGTTGCTGATTGCTAAGCCCGGCTGGATCGCTGTTATCTCGAAATCGCGCGCTCGCCGCGACAGGGACGCGGTAGCGCGGAGCAGCGGTGACACGGCATAGGTGACCACGCCGCCATAGCTGGTCTTGCGAACGAAGTTGGCAAAGAACCCCGGCGTCGATTCAATTGCCCGTTCGGTAGCCAGCGCCAGCATCAGCCGGTCACCGGCACGCAGCGACGCCGACAGGTTCCACGTCAGGCCATCGAACCGCTCGCTCGATCCGAGGGAAGCAGGAAGCGCGGCATCAGCGTAGCTGAGTGACCCGACGAGCTGCAATTGCGCGCCGAGCCGGCGATCGAAGCGAAATCCGGCGCTGGTGAGCTGGAACCGGTCGCCGCCAAGCAGGCCATTTGCCGGACGCTGATCATATTCAAAATCGTGCCGCTCGACATAAGCAGTGATGATGCCGACACGTGGATTGACGTAGCTCAGCCCGGCGCCTGCGCCCGTGATCTCCACATTCTGAGCCCTGCGCCGCGACGCACTATTGTCGATCGTGGTGTAGCGGACGAAGCCGGTCGGGCGAATTCCAAGGTCCGGCCCGCAGGTAAGCGCAGCAGCCGCATCCGCCCTGGTCTGCACGTTCACCGTCGATTCGACCGACGCGAGTGGGTCGATCGCAAGATCAGCAAGATCGCTTTGCCGCCGAACATAGCCGAGTTCCGGACTTAGTGCGCAAATCGCGAACGGCAGCTTTGCCCCGAATGCCGCGTCCACGCGTTCGCGATTCAACCGGTCGTTGCGCACATATGCCTCGTAACCGAGGCTGGCACGCGCCGTGAACAGGACCTGCCCGCTCGGCAGCGCCAAATCGACCGCCAACGTGGGCGAGAGGCGAATGTCCTCTTTTTCAACCCCCCGCCGCAGGGCAGCGGCTTCATTCCCCCGAGCAACGTTGGTGTCGTACAGCAGATCGTTCGAAACTGAGAGGGTGAATGCCCGCCCAGGCGCCTCAAACGTGCGGCCGCGATCAACCTCCACCTGTGCTGCAGCGCCGGCGGGAAGAGCGGCGGCCAGTGCGGCGATGAGCCTCGATTGCCAGCCGGAAGCGAGGGTCACGCGCTTTGCTCCGCCGCTGCTACCGTACGTCGGCCGCGCGTCCGCCGTTGCAGCACCCGCTGCATCGTGCCGAGGAAGTTATGCCCGGAATCCCACAAGCGCCCCAGCCGAGCCGCAGCGACGATATCGAGACTGCGCATGATCGGCACCGGCTGTAACGATGCGCGCACTGCGGCCGTACGGGCAGCGATCATGCGTTTGCGCTGCGCCTGGGCCGGTTGCATCCGCTCCACCTCTTCGATCGCGAGCGGCGCCGTTTCGATCGCGCCGGCCGCCTCGGCAGACCGCAGCAATGCTTCCCCTGCTGGTGTGCGGGTGATGATGAGGCTGCGCCCGTCCTGCTCCTCGAACGTGGGATATCCGGCCGCATCGCCGTACCACGCATCCGCACAGGCGATGTCCGCCACGCCGCCGACCGCATCGGGGCAGATCTTGCATCGGAACTGCACTTGTCGGCTGAGGTGCCTGCCCCAGCTATCGGCATAGGACATTTCTCCCGACCTGCCGTCAGCCGTGCGTGCAACGGTCAGCCCCGGCCACCCTTGTCCTCGATAGCGGAATTCGGTGACCTCCTCCGGCGCAAGGCCCATAAAACGCAGGATCTCGTCCGTCCCGGCACTGCCCGGCAGGCCGCCACAGAAGAACGAGAGGATGATCGGCACATGGCTGGCGACCCGCGTATCATAGCGGCCGAGCTGGCGGAGCGCGGACACGTCGCAAGGCTTCCCGACAAAGGCGAAGCGTCCCCCCTCGGACAGCGCCTGCTCGATCGCCACCAAGGGGGATGAGGAGGCATAGCGAGAACCAGCCCCCGCAAGCACCTCTGCCCGCGAGGAAGACCACCGGATCCGGTTGCCAGTGGGCCGCGACGGATCCGCCTCGACATGGAGCACGCGATCGACCTGGCCGCTATCCAGCGCGTGGATCAACAGCGCCGAAAGCGCGCCGCCCGACGCTCCGGCGAAACGAGTTTCCGGATCGCTTGCGGCGCCCGTCAGCACTTGTCGCCATGATCCCCAGAACGGATGCCGCTTGGCTGTTTGCGGCCAGGGCGACACGATCCTGCCGGGACAGGATCCCGCGATCCGCGCCTCCGCACCGCGGGTGATCGGGCGATGCTGGCGCGGCCGGGCGAAGCCGCGGTCGGAAATCATTGTAATCGCGCCCGCCGACACGCCGGCGCACAGGCCGCAGCCAGTGCACAGATCGGCCGCCAGAACACGCGCGACGGTTGGAGAGACGGTCGTCACGTCCGCGCACCCACCGCGGTAAATGTGGTGCGCAGAACGTCGCGATAGCCTTGCAGCAGGCTGCGGACCCGCGCCATTCCCGCCGCTTCGGCCGTTGCCAAGGCATGTCGGTCAGTGAGCGAGCGCAGCACCAGGGCGATCGCCTGGTCTTCGTTCATCCCGCTCACCGGGATCATGGTATCGTAATCAAGCAGCCCGAACAGCCCACCGAATTTGCGGCTATAGGCCACCGGGACGACCGGCAAGCCGGATGAAAATGCCGCGATACACGCATGCATTCGCGCCCCAATCAGCAGATCAAGGCTTGAGATGTGACTTTTTGCCGCTGACGGCGTGGCGAAGTTCGGCACGCGGATTGCGGCCGGGAACTCGGCAGCGAGACGATCGCACAAGGCACCGTCATCATCCGAAGGGTCCCTGTTGCTGGTGGCATGGGGAACAAGGTGAACCTCCACGTCATCGCGCGAACACAGATCGGTGAGCAGGCGGCGGGTGAAGCGCGCATAATCATAGCCGAGTCCGAAGCGGTTGCTGCCCTGCTCTGCTTCGCTGAACAGCAGACCGGAGGGGTTCACGCCGATGCGAAGCAGCGGCCCGCCGCGCAAGTGCGACCGGTCCTCGAACGGAAGCTCGAACGCGACATCGACGGCAAGATGCACGTCGGTGCCCGGCGCCATCCGACGGGCAACGTCGCGGGAAAGCTCGTCGCGCGCGAAGATGGCACGGCTGCGCCCCATGACGAAGGACGCGGCCCGCAAATAGGCGCGCTTTGTGAAAGGGCCGATCGTCTGCGGCGAAAAGATCAGCGGCTTGCCGCGGGCGAGGGCGAGCAGCTTGCTGATCAGGAGAAAGGAAAAGCGGCGCGGCCCATAGATATCGGCAAAGCTGTCCCCTGCCCCGATATCCAGAACACAATCCACGTCCGCCATCGCCCGCCAGAGGGCGCCACCGGGGCGGAGCGCCCGCCAGTCGATCGGCACACAGCGCGCCCCCGGCAGAGGAATGACCGGCTGATCTTCATCCCGCGCACCCATGATCACGAAGCGCGGGGAGAGGCCAATCTCCTCCGCCACCTGCGCCGCGATTGTCAGATTGGCCACGGTGAGCGCACCGACACCAAGGTTGCCGGAATTCAGTGAGTGCCAGAGCAGACCAATCGTAATCGGCCGCCCTTCATGCGCCGCCTCACGTTGGTTCGCGCCAACTGTCGCCCGGCCATGCATCGCTGTGCGCCCCCGTCACCTGGCGCGGGGCAACGGCTCGTGCCGCGGCTATCTCGCGCTCTGGTGCACGTGTTTGCCGCAAGTCCGGCGCAGATGTTCGGATTACAACCGCTTTCGACCAATCTCGCGCCGAGCAGCGGACAGACGTGGCCGACAACGTCCGGTCAGCCCGTCCAAAAAACAGGCGCTCGGGATCAGTCTGCTGACGAAGACGCCACCATCACTCCCACTCAATTATCGAGCGCATCGTCTAACTCTTTGAAAAGAAAAGCAAAAAAATATTTTCAAAAACCGTTATACCGTCACCACCGCCGACGCCAAGCTAGCGCTTATGAAAATATTGGGTTTTTTGGGCTCGACGGCCAATCGAAAATCTCGCCATCTATCGCCGGTGACGGTCGCCGGACCAAATTAGGGTCGCGGGCGGCGAAAGTGCTCGCAAGAACCCCATCATACCGTCTCACCACCGGATTTGCCATTCGCCTGAGGAGATTCAGTTCGCGGCGCTCAGCTATGTCGCCAGAGCATTGGCTCGCGCGGCAATATCCGCACATCGCGCCATGAGCGCATCGAAGGGCTCGGCGTCGTCGAGGAGCAACCCGTCCTCGACCATATGCGTATAGTCCTCCTCCAGCGCCTTCGCGCCATCGCCGGCCGGTACGAGGTGCAAGCCGCCGTTGACGGCCGCGGCGTAGTCGATGGGCGTGCGGTCGGCCGCCTTCTCCGCGAAGAACATCGATTTGTGCCGTGCGACAGCGTTCGCCAGCTCGCGATCGGCGAACGCCGCCTCCGCGAAGCCAGCCTCATCGAGCCGGGCGACATCGTGCCAGTGCCGCGCGAAGCGGTCTCCCCGCAGCCGCTCCTGGAGACAGAAGACGTGGATGGCGGTCGCCTTCTCCCAGAAGGTTCGCTCCGCGTGCATGACCCGCGGACGCGCGGCCGGAAAGACCAGCCCCTCGACCAGACCCGCAGCGTCGCAGACGACATCCCGCAGACTGGCTGGTTCGCCCGTCGAGCGGGCGCCGAACTCCAGCATGACGCTGGGCGCGACATAGCCGGACCCGGCCGCCGTCGCCTCATAGTCGATGAAGAGCCTCTCCTGCTCGACGCGGACGGCCGCCACCAGGCCTTCGGCGGCGAGCGCATTCCCGATCAAGGGCTGCACGGTCTCCGCCACCCATGCTGGCAAGCGCCGGCGGACCTCGCTGGACCAGCGCTTTTCCTCGCTCCGCGTCGTCGGCAGGCCCTCGCCATTTTCCCCGACCAGATCGGGCGCGATCGCCCGAATGTCGTAGGTCAGGTCCACATCCTCCGAAAACCGGCGAATGACCTGATAGGCTTTCGACAGGGACGTTCCGCCCTTGAACACCAGGTGCTCGCCGAGCGGCGCGGCGTAGAGCGTCGATAGCGCCCACACCACCCACACGTCCTTTTCGAGAAGATGGGCGGGGCGGCCCGAGCGGTCGGCGGCGACGCCAAGCGCATCGCGCCGTTCCCCGTCCGAAAGCTGGAGAAACGCCTCAGCCATAAGCCGCCTTGCCGACGCTCTGGGCGAGCCATGTCGGAAGCTGCGGCGCGGCGGCGACCAGTTCGCCAAACACACCGGGCGGCATCTTGCGCTTCAACGTCGTCAACGCGGCTTCCGCCTTTTCCGGGCCTAGCCAGGCCAGCGCCCGCACGGCCGTCCCTGCCGGCCGGTTGGCCAGGGCCAATTGCCAGCGCGGGGCATGCCGCAATTCCACGACCTGTTTGCCGAGGTGCATTTTGCGGCTACGCCCGGAGGTCAGATAGACCGAGCGGACGGGCACCTGCGTCGTCAAGCCGAGAGCATTCGCCGCAGCCGCGCCACTTGAGACGATGACCTCTCCCTTCTGGGTCGCCAGGGCCTCGACAGCCTGCTCGACCGAAGGCGTGCGCGGGCCGAACCGGCTGGCGATGGGACGCAGATAGACACCGCGCCCGGCGCGGATGAGCTGTCCCCGCTCGGTCAGGCGCGACAAGGCCTGATCCACCGCCGCCCGGGTTCCAAGGTGCAGCAGGCTCTTGGCGGACAGCGGCGCGCCCTCGGGCAAGCCCGCCGCATGCGTCAGAATCTGTTCGCTGAGCCGTGTCATCGTCTTTTCTCCTGTTAGAAACATATACGAGTTTCTGACAGTTTTCAAGAATGCCTGCCGGCATGTCCGATAGGGGAAAAGCTTCCCCTGCGGCCGAGCCAGGGTCTCGGCCGACCTGTCTAGCGGGGAGAGCCCCGCAACGCCCCCTGTAGAGTGAGAGTGCGGACGGGTTTTCCGTGACGGGTTGAGGGCTGGAGAACAGGTCTCCGGCGCCCGTCGCGGGAGAACCGCGATGCTCAGGAATGACCGCAGCGCGCGCACCGGCTCCGACCGGACGAGCCTTTACGATGACATCACCAGCAAAATCATCGCCGAGCTGGAGGCAGGCCGCTTCCCCTGGGTCCAGCCTTGGGGCGCGGCTTCGGTCAAGGCGCCCCTCGCCATGCCGAGGAACGCCGCGACTGGACGGCAATATTCGGGGATCAACGTGCTGATCCTCTGGGGCGCGGTGATCCAGCACGGCTTTCCCGGCCAGAGCTGGCTCACCTTCCGCCAGGCCCTGTCCTTGGGCGGCAATGTCCGAAGGGGCGAACGCGGCACCACCGTCGTCTATGCCGACCGCTTCACGCCCGAGGACGAAAAGCGCCGCGCCCGCGAGACCGGGGAGGAAGCCGCGGCCATCCCCTTCCTCAAGCGCTTTACCGTGTTCAACGCGGCGCAATGCGACGGCCTGGCGGAGGACGTCGCCATTGTGGCTCCGCCGCCTCCGCCCGGCCTCATCGAGCCGCAGGTCGAGGCCCTGATCCGGGCGACCGGCATCGACTTCCGCATCGGCGGCGACCGCGCCTTCTATGCCCCAGCGCCCGACTATGTGCAGGTGCCCCCGCCGCAGGCCTATTTCGAGCCGATCAACTGGCACCGCACGGCCCTGCACGAGCTGGGGCACGCCACGGGCCACCCTTCGCGCCTGAACCGCGACTTCTCGGGCTCCTTCGGCTCGAAGAAATACGCCTTCGAGGAGCTGATCGCCGAGATCAACGCCGCCTTCTGCTGCGCCTCGCTCGGCATCACGCCCACCGTGCGTCACGCCGACTATCTCGGCTCCTGGCTCGAGGTGCTGCGCGAGGACAACCGCGCCATCGTCCGTGCGG
This sequence comes from Sphingomonas sp. CCH5-D11, assembly GCF_001557395.1. NCBI lineage: Bacteria > Pseudomonadati > Pseudomonadota > Alphaproteobacteria > Sphingomonadales > Sphingomonadaceae > Sphingomonas > Sphingomonas sp. CCH5-D11. Next base: position 10,553 of record NZ_LSKH01000169.1, read on the forward strand.
CCTCCCAGGCGAGCAAGGCGGCCGATTGGCTGCTCGGCTTCCTGCCCGACGTCGATGCCGGCAGGGCCGACGACGAACGGCAGGCGGCATGACCATCTCGAAACCGGCCTGAAAACCGGAAAGGCGCAAACGCGGCTTCGCGGCTTCACGCCTTTCCGCTTCCGTGGCGCTGCCCTCCGAGAGTGAGAGGGCGGCGCTTCGCTTCGTGACGGGTTGGAGGTCGAGAGAGAGTCTCCCGGCCGCCCGTCGCGGAGTAACGATCATGGCGACTGCCATTCAGAAGATCACCCTGTCGTCGGCGCGCGACATCCCCTTCAACAAGCTGGTGCTGAGCCAGTTCAATGTCCGGCGGGTCAAGGCCGGCGTGTCGATCGAGGAGCTGGCCGAATCGATCGCCCGGCGCGGCCTCATCCAGTCCCTGCATGTCCGCCCCGTCCTCGATGCCGATGGCGCCGAGACCGGGATGTTCGAGGTGCCCGCCGGCGGCCGTCGCTATCGCGCGCTCGAACTCCTCGCGAAGCAGAAGCGCCTGGCCAAGACCGCGCCGGTGCCTTGCGTCGTCGGCGACGCCAACAGCGACATCCTGGTCGACGAGGTCTCGCTGGTCGAGAACATCGAGCGCGCGCCGCTGCATCCGCTCGATCAGTTCCGCGCCTTCCAGGCAATGCGCGACAAAGGCATGACCGAGGAAGCCATCGCCGCCGCCTTCTTTGTCGGCGTCGCCGTCGTGAAGCAGCGCCTGCGTCTCGCTTCCGTCTCGCCCGCGCTGCTGGAGATCTACGCCGACGACGGCATGACCCTCGAACAACTGATGGCCTTCACCGTCAGCCCCGACCACGACCGCCAGCAGCAGGTCTGGGACACGATCAAGGATGGCTGGCAGAAGGAGCCCTATCACATCCGCCGGATGCTGACCGAGACCACGGTGCGGGCCTCCGACCGGCGGGCCGTCTTCGTGGGCGTCGAAACCTACGAAGCGGCCGGCGGCATCGTGCTGCGCGACCTGTTCCAGTCCGACGACGGCGGCTGGCTGCAAGACCCGGCACTGCTCGACCGCCTAGTGGCTGAGAAGCTCAAGGCCACCGCCGACGAGATCGCGGGCGAAGGCTGGAAATGGGTCGAAGCGGCCCTGAGCTTTCCCTACGGGCATGAGCAGGGCTTGCGCGAGCTGGTCGGGACGGTGGCAGACCTGACCGAGGAGGAACGCGCCACCCGCGAGGCGCTGCGTGACGAGTATGACCGGCTCGAGGCCGAATATGCCGAAGCCGACGAGCTGCCCGACGAGATCGACGCGCGTCTCGGCGAGATCGAGCAGGCGCTCGACGCCTTCGAGGAGCGACCGGCCATCTACGATCCGGCCGACATCGCCATCGCCGGCGTCTTCGTGAGCCTCGACTCCGACGGCTCGCTGTCGGTGGACCGCGGCTATGTCCGCCCCGAGGACGAGCGCCCGGTCGACCCCGAAGGTGACGATACGACGGAGACGGACGGCGACACCCGCCATTCGGCCACGCCCGCCGTTCAACGCGCCGTCGTCACCGTCGGCGGCCAGGCCGCAGAGCCGGAAGACGACGAGGAGGACGGCATCAAACCGTTGCCCGAGCGGCTCGTGATCGAACTGACCGCGCATCGCACGCTGGCGCTGCGCAACGCCGTCGCTGAGCATCCCGACATCGCCATGACCCTGCTGCTGCACAAGCTGGTCAGCGACACCTTCCGGCACACCGCCCCGACCGGCTGCCTCGAGGCCAGCGTCCGCCACATCTTCTTCTCCGCCCAATCGGAGGAGCTGAAGGACAGTGCGGCGGCGCAGGACATTGCCGAGCGGCATGCGCGCTGGGGCGATCACGTCCCGGCCGACGACCAGGCGCTGTGGGACTGGCTTACCCTTCTCGACCCGGGCACGCGCCTCGATCTGCTCGCCCATTGCGTCAGCTACGGCGTCAATGCGCTGTTCGAACGGCCCAACCCGTATGGATCGGGTGTCAGCCAGCATGGGCTGGATCTCCGCCTCTCCCAGGCCGACCGGCTGGCGCGCGCCACTGGCCTCGACATGGTGGCGGCGGGCTGGCGGCCGACGGTCGGCAACTATCTCGGCCGCGTCACCAAACCCCGCATCCTCGAAGCCGTCCGGGAGGGCGCTGGCGAACGGGCCGCCCAACTCATCGACCATCTGAAGAAGGGCGACATGGCCAAGGAGGCCGAGCGCCTGCTGGCCGACACTGGCTGGCTGCCCGAACCGCTGCGCCTGTTCGATCCCAACGATGGGCAGGCTGTCGAACCGGGCGCGGAGGCCGACGCCGCAGACGAGGCCGCCTTGCCGGATTTCCTCAGCGACGACGGCGACGAGGAGACCGACGAGATCGAGGACGAGGACGCCCTGACGATCGCGGCCGAATGACCCTCACGGCGGGGAAGCGGCGGGCGATCGCTTCCCCGCATCGTCGCAAGGAGACCTTCCATGATCACATCCGATCAATCCGCCACGCGCCGCGTCGTCTTCCAGTACCTCGTGCCCGTTCACGTCGAGGTTGAGGACGGTCTCGTCGTGTGCGTCACCGTCATCGACGAGACGCCCGTGCGCGATCCCACCCCGGTCGAAGGCGATGCCGGCTACCTGCCGGAAGCCGTCGCCGCCGCCGATGATGGCCAGCCCTGGCCATCCTGGCGGTTCGGCTACTGACCCCTTCCATCTTCCCGCAACCGAGCCCGGCCCCAAGGTCGAACGCCTGCGCGGCAGTGCCGCGCGGGGCGGGCTTTCTCGTTTCAGGAGCCTGTCATGGCCGACTATTTCACCCATTTCTCGTGCCTGCTCGACGTCGGCACGCCCGAAAACGCCGCCCGAGCGCTCGACCTCTACAACACACTGTCCGCGGACGGCGCGTCGGAGGAACCGCCGTCGGAAGGCTTCCTCCTCTCGATCCAGCCGGAGCATGGCGGCAGCCAGCTCTGGATGCGCGACGAGGCGACCGGCGATCCCGAGCGCCTCATCCAGTTCGTGAAGCGCTGCGCCGCCGAGTTCGGCCTCACCGGCAGATGGGGCTTCCAATATGCCAACACCTGCTCGCGGCCCCGCCTCGACGGGTTCGGCGGCGGCGCGCACGTCCTCGACCTCGCGACCGGCGAGACCGTGGACTGGATCTACACCGATGGCTGGCTCGACCAGACCCTCTCCGGCGAGGGAGGTCCGCTATGAGCATCCCCGCCCATGCCCGGAGCAATTTCCAGACCCTGCTGCGTGCGGCGGGCGACGGCAATCTCGCGCTCATGGAGTGCCTCGACGCGGTGACGAGCACCCCGCGCTACGTCATCTGCGCCGTGGGCCGCGACGAGGACGACTACGTCTTCACGCCCTTCGGCCATCTCGCCGACGGCAACCCCTACGACGCCTATCTGCCGCCCGACCCCGACGATCCCGAGGGCTTCGTGCGGTCCGAGACGGGAGAGGCGCCATGACCGAGATCGACGCCATCTTCACGGCGGATCGCGAGCTTCCACCGCACGAGCGATCCCTGCCCTGGCCGGAAACCAGGGACGGGATCACCGTCGTCATCGAACCCAAGCCCCATTGGGGCGGCGACATGCGCGCCTTTCGATCCGGCGCGCGGGAATATTGCGCCTATGCCGACTGGACCGCGAACGGCGCCCGCGCCCGGTTCTTCGGCCATGTCGATACCTGCGGCGATGACCTGATCCGCGAGGCGCGAAGGCACGTCGCCTCCGAGATCGCGGACGGGCTCTGGACCTGATCCCCTCGAAAAGCGCCCCACCTCACGGTCGGGCGCTTTTTTCGCGCGGGGGCCTGGAGAGTGAGAGGGCGCCGGGACGGGTTCGAGCCGATGCGGTCGAGAGAGAGCGCCGCGCGGGCTCGCCCATTCCTGCTCTCCTCGAGGCTTCACCATGACCATGATGTCCGCATCCGCGGCGGCGACCGCCGCCGCGCCGCTTCCTCTCGGCTCCAATCCCGAACCCGCCGCCGCCGTCCTCACGGCCGCCAGCCAGCTCCTGCCTCATCTCGAACGCGGCGAGCGTGTCGACGCCGCCGCCCTGCGTGTGGGGATGGAGACCGCCTTCGGCGCCTCGGACGCCAGCGGCGCCTGGAACTGGAAGACGGCCTATGACGCCTGCGAGGCCGCGACCGTCCTGTTCCTGCGCAAATACGGACGTGCGCTTTTCCGCAAAGCCGGAACTCCGGCGGCGCGGCTCTCGGCGCTGACGAAGATCGGCGGCCTGCTGCCGACGCATACGCGGCGTTCGGCGGAAAGCCAGACTTTCCAGCAATTCTCGACGCCGATCCCGCTCGGCCTGGTCGCCGCCCACGCCGCCGCCGTCACCCCGGCCGACCGGGTGCTCGAGCCGTCGGCCGGCACCGGCCTGCTCGCCATCCTCGCCGAAATCGCGGGCGCCGCGCTCGTTCTCAACGAGCTGGCCGAGACCCGCGCCAATCTGCTGTCGCTTCTCTTCCCCGCCATTTCCGTGACCCGTTTCGACGCGGCGCAGATCGACGATCATCTCGATGCCGCCGTCACGCCCAGCGTCGTGCTGATGAATCCGCCCTTCTCAGCTATGGCCCATGTCGAGGGCCGCATGGCGGACGCCGCCTACCGCCATGTCGCCTCCGCCCTGGCGCGCCTGGCCCCGGGCGGCCGGCTCGTTGCGATCACCGGCGCGAGCTTCGCACCCGACAATCCGACCTGGCGGGACGCCTTCGTCCGGTTGCAGGCGCGCGGGCGCGTCGTCTTCTCCGCCGCCATCGACGGCTCCGTCTATGCCAAACACGGCACCACCATCGAGACGCGCCTGACCGTCATCGACAAGGCGCCCGCCGATGATCCCACCGTGTTTGCGGCGGCGCCCGGCGTCGCGCCGGATGTCGCCACGCTGCTGGACTGGCTCGACGCGCATCTGCCGGACCGGCTCGCCGTCGATCCCTCCGTCGTGGTCCCGGCCATCGCGCCTTCCACGCCGCGCAGCGTGCGTGGCTACATCAATCGCGCCGCCAAGGCTGTCCCGGCGACCGCGCCGATGGCCGAACCGGAGGGGCTCCCGCTCGCCTATGAGACCCAGGACGGGCTCGCAGGCAAAGACGGCCGTCTGTCCGAGAGCCTCTACGAGGAATACGGATTGCAGGCGATCCGTATCGCCGGCGCCCAGGCCCATCCGACCCGGCTGGTGCAATCGGCGGCGATGGCGTCGGTCGCGCCGCCGAGGCCCAGCTATCGGCCGCACCTCCCACCCAACATTCATGAGCTGTTGTCGGACGCCCAGCTCGAGACCGTCATCTATGCGGGCGAGGCGCACGGCGATCATCTCGCCGGGTCGTGGGCGGTGGACGCCACCTTCGACATCGTCACCGCCGCGCGCGAGGATGCGGAGAACGCCGCCCGCTTCCGGCGCGGCTTCATGATCGGCGACGGCACCGGCGTCGGCAAAGGGCGTCAGTCCGCCGCGATCATTCTCGACAACTGGCTCCAGGGCCGCCGCAAGGCGGTGTGGATCAGCAAGTCCGACAAGCTGATCGAGGACGCGCAGCGCGACTGGTCGGCGCTCGGCATGGAACGCCTGCTGGTCACGCCGCTGTCGCGTTTCCCGCAGGGGCGGCCGATCACGCTGCCGGAAGGCGTCCTGTTTACGACCTATGCCACGCTACGCTCCGACGCCAAGGCCGAGAAGGTTTCGCGCGTCCGGCAGATCGTCGAATGGTTGGGCTCCGACTTCGATGGAGTCCTCATTTTCGACGAGGCGCACGCGATGCAGAACGCCGGTGGCGGCAAGGGAGAACGCGGCGACGTCGCCGCCTCGCAGCAGGGCCGCGCCGGCCTGCGCCTCCAGCACGCGCTACCGAACGCCCGCGTCGTCTATGTCTCGGCGACCGGCGCCACCACGGTCCACAACCTCGCCTACGCCCAGCGGCTCGGCCTGTGGGGCGGCGAGGATTTTCCATTCTCGACGAGGGCCGAGTTCGTCGAGGCGATCGAGGCCGGCGGCGTCGCGGCGATGGAGGTGCTGGCCCGCGACCTGCGCGCGCTCGGCCTCTACACCGCCCGTTCGCTCTCCTTCGACGGCGTCGAATACGAGCTGGTCGAGCACGCGCTGAGCTCCGAGCAGACCCGCATCTACGACGCCTATGCCGGGGCCTTCGCCGTCATCCATAACAATCTGGATGCGGCGATGGAGGCGGCCAACATCACCGGCGCGTCCGGCACGCTGAACCGGCAGGCCAAGTCCGCCGCCCGCTCGGCCTTCGAGAGCGCCAAACAGCGCTTCTTCGGCCATCTGCTCACCAGCATGAAGACGCCGACCCTGATCCGGTCGATCGCCGGCGACCTGCAAGCCGGCCATGCCGCCGTCATCCAGATCGTCTCGACCGGCGAGGCGCTGATGGAACGCCGCCTGGCCGACCTGCCTACCGAGGAATGGAACGACGTTCGCGTCGACATCACGCCGAGGGAATATGTCTTATCTGGATCTCCAGATAACACATATTCTTTGCAGTCGAGATTTATGTCGAGCGGTTCGCGCGCAGGCGCGGAT
>NZ_LSKH01000170.1:0-13607 GCF_001557395.1 Sphingomonas sp. CCH5-D11
GGTTGGGGTGGCCGGGCGGGCGTAGTCGGGGCCGGTGGCGCAGGCTGCGAGGGTGAGCGCGGAGGCTGTTACTATGAGCTTCGTCAGCCAGCTGTTCCCCACATCTTTCCGCTTCCCCGCCGAAGGCCGGGGTCCAGTTGCGGAGGTCGTGGTAACAGGGCGCAGTGTGTCCAACTGCTGTCCCCCGACTGGGCCCCGGCCTTCGCCGGGGAACGAATTGGTGTGTGTGAACATAGGAATGCTCCTTACTCGGCGGGCTGCAGCGCGGGGTCGGTGTGGCGCTCGCGGCGACGGCCGATCCGCTCTGCCAGCCCGCGGCAGACGACGTAGAAAGTGGGGGTGAAGATCAGGCCGAAGCCAGTGACGCCGATCATCCCGAAGAATACCGCGGTGCCCAGCGCCTGCCGCAGTTCCGCGCCGGCGCCGGTGGCGATCAGCAGCGGGACCGCGCCCAGGATGAAGGCGAAGCTGGTCATCAGGATCGGGCGCAGGCGATCCTGCGCGGCGCGCACGGCGGCTTCGACCGGCGAAAGGCCGTCCTGTTCCTCGGCCTGCTTGGCGAATTCGACCACGAGGATTGCATTCTTCGCGGCGAGCGCGATCAGCACGACCAGCCCGATCTGGGTGAGGACGTTATTGTCCATGCCGCGCAGGTTCACGCCGACCATCGCCGCGAGCAGGCACATCGGCACGATCAGGATGATCGACAGCGGCAGGAACAGGCTCTCGTACTGCGCCGCCAGCACGAGGAAGACGAACACCACCGCCAGCGCGAAGACGATGCCCGCGGTGCTGCCGGCGGCCTTCTCCTGGAAGGCGATGCCGGTCCATTCGGTGCCATAGCCCTTCGGCAGGGTCTCGGCGGCGATCTTCTCCATCGCCACCAGCGACGCGCCCGAGGAATAGCCCGGTGCGGTCTCGCCATCCACCTCGACTGCGGGGAAGAGGTTGTAGCGGGTGACGCGATACGGCCCGGTGCGGTCCTCGAAGTTGCTGACCGAGCCGATCGGCACCATCGCGCCGCTGTTCGATCGCGTCTTTAGGTTGGCGATGTCCGCCGGGGTGGAGCGGAACGGCGCGTCGGCCTGGGCGGTGACGCGATAGGTGCGGCCGAGCAGGTTGAAATCGTTCACGAACGCGCTGCCGAGATAGACCTGCAGCGCCTCGAACACGCGCTCCGGCGGCACGCCGAGCATGTCGGCCTTGGCGCGGTCGATATCGGCGAAGATGCGCGGGGTGGCGGTGTCGAAGAAGGTGAAGACCTGTGCCAGTCCTTCGGTCTGGTTCGCCTTGGCGAGCAGTTTCTGCGTCTCCTCGCCGAGCTTGCGATAATCGCCGCCCTCGCGATCCTGCACGATCATGCGATAGCCGCCGGCCGAGCCGATGCCCTGAATGAGCGGCGGCGGGATGACGAGAATGCGGGCCTCGTCGATATCGGCGGTGGCGGCGCGCACCTTGTCCATGATGCCGGCGAAGGTGACGCCGAGATCGGCGCGCTCCTCGAAGGATTTGAGCGGCACGTAAGCGGCGGCGGTGTTGGGGGCGAGCGTCTGCGAGGGGCCGTCGAAGCCGGCGAGCATGACGACGCCCTTCACGCCTTCGAGCGGAAGGATGCGGCGCGCGACCTTCTGCACGACGGCATCGGTGCGCTCGACCGACGCGCCAGCGGGGAGCTGGACGACGGTGAGGAAATAGCCCTGATCCTGCGCCGGGATGAAGCCGGTGGGGGTGGCGACGAAGATCGCCCCCGTCGCGGCGATGAGGCCGGCGTAGGTGAGCATCATGCTCTTGGGGCGACGGACGAGCCGGTCGGTGAGGCGGGCGTAGCGGTCGCTCAGCCGCTCGAAGCTGCGGTTGAACCAGTCGCCGGCGCGACCGAGCGCGCGGGTGACGGGGTTGCCGTGGCCTTCCGCCTCATGGCCTTTCAGTAGGATCGCGGCGAGCGCCGGCGACAGGGTGAGCGAGACGATCAGCGAGATGATCGTCGCGGTGGCGATGGTGACGGCGAACTGCTGATAGAAGGCGCCCGACATGCCGGTGAGGAACAAGGTCGGCACGAACACCGCGCACAGCACCAGCACGATTGCGACCAATGCGCCCGACACCTCGTCCATCGAGGTGCGCGCAGCCTCCAGCGGCGTGAGGCCGGCGGCGAGGTTGCGCTCGACATTCTCGACCACGACGATGGCGTCGTCGACGACGATGCCGATCGCCAGCACCAGCCCGAACAGCGAAAGGGTGTTGAGCGAGTAACCGAAGGCGGCGAGTACCGCGAACGTGCCGACCAGCGACACCGGGATCGCCACGATCGGGATGATCGCCGCGCGCCATTTCTGCAGGAACACGAGGATCACGAGGACGACGAGGATCATCGCCTCGAAAAGCGTGTGGATCACCGCGTCCACCGATTGCGCAATGAATTCGGTGGGGTTGTAGATCACGCGATAGGCGAGGCCCTTGGGGAAGGACTTGGACATCGTCTCCATCTCGGCCGTCACCTTCTCGGCGGCGGCGAGCGCGTTGGTGCCGGGACGCTGGAAGACCGCCGCGATGACGGTCGGCTGGCCGGACAAATACGTGTTTGAATTATAGTCCTGCGCGCCGAGCTCGACGCGCGCGACGTCACGGACGCGGACCTGGCGGCCGTCCGCATCGGTGCGCACGATCACGTCGCCGAACTGCTTGGGATCGACGAGGCGACCCTGCGTCTCGACGTTGAGCTGGAAGGCGTTGCCCTGCGAATAAGGCGGCTGGCCGAGCGTGCCGGCGGCGACCTGCACGTTCTGCGCGCGCAAGGCGGCGACGATATCGCCCGCGGTGAGGTTCAGCGCGGCGGCGCGGCCGGGGTCGATCCACACGCGCATGGCATAATCGCGGCTGCCGAACAGGCGCACGTCGCCGACGCCGTCGATGCGGGCGAGCCGGTCGCGCACCTGGGTGAGCGCGTAGTTCGAAATATAGCCGCGATCGAGTGAGTTATCCGGCGAGATCAGGTTCACGACCATCAGGAAGTCGGGGCTGGTCTTGCGGGTGACGACGCCGAGGCGCTGCACTTCGGTGGGCAGGCGCGGCACGGCGATGGCGACGCGGTTCTGCACCAGCACCTGCGCGGCATCGAGATCGGTGCCGATCTTGAACGTGACGGTGATGGTGACGACGCCGTCGCCGGTCGATTGCGAGCTCTGATAGAGCATGTTGTCGACGCCGTTGATCTCCTGCTCGATCGGCGCGGCGACCGTCTCGGCGACGGTCTCCGCGGACGCGCCGGGGTAAGTGGCGGTGACGGTGACGGTGGGGGGGACGATGTCCGGATATTGGGCCACCGGCAGCGACCAGTAAGCGATCGCGCCGATGATGGTGATGATCACCGCGATGACGCCGGCGAAGATCGGGCGGGTGATGAAGAAGCGCGACAGGCGCATGGGATGCTCCCCGGGTGCGAGGATTAGCTTGCATCGCCATTCAGCCCATACCGGCCTGCAAATGGCAGTTTCGCGCGCTTCCGGTGCCCACGTACTGAAGTACGCTGCGCTCCGGGCCGCGCAAAACTACCATTTTAGGCTCGGTCTGAACTGAATGTCGATACAACCTAAAAGGTTGGTTTGTTGGGTCGTGTGGGGTGGGACACCTCCACTCCGTTCGCTCTGAGCTTGTCGAAGGGCGTGTTCCGCACGAGCCGCTGGCGGCTCTAGCTGGGCACGTGCTTCGACAGGCTCAGCACGAACGGGGGGTGGAAGGAGCGGCGGGCTAGCGGCTTGCGAAGGTCGCCTGGCTCGCCACCGCGACACCCCCGGCGCCGGGCGGCGCGGCCTCGTGCACCGGCGCGATGCGGCCGGCGCGGACGTTCACCTTGGTGCCCGGCATCGCCATCTGCGTTCCGCTGATGACCACGCGGTCGCTCGCGGCCAACCCGCGGCGCACGACGCGCAAGCCGTCGACCACTGGCCCCAGCTGCACCGCCTTTGCCGCCACCGTGCCGTCGCGCGCGACGGTCAGCAGTGTCTTGCGCGCCTGGTCGGTCTGCACCGCAGAGTCGGGTACCAGCAGCGCCGGTGCCGTGCCGCCGCTCGAAAGACGCATGTTGCCGAACATGCCCGGCGTCAGGAACAGGTCCGGGTTACGCAGCACCGCGCGGCCACGGATAGTGCCCGAGCGCGGGTCCAGGCCGTTGTCGGTGAAATCGAGCCGCCCGTCCCAGCGATACTCGCCCTCGTCCTGCAGCTTGATCTCGACCGGCGACGCCGCCTCGCCCGCCGCCTGCGCGCGCTTGGTCTTGAGGAACAGCGCCTCGGAGCCGTCGAAGGCGAAATAGATCGGGTCGAGCGCATTGATCGTGGTCAGCAACGTGCCGCTGGTATCCCCGCCGGCGACGAGGTTGCCCGGATCGATCCGCCGGTCCGACACGCGCCCGCCGATCGGTGCGCGCACCTGCGTGAACTCCACATCAAGCGACCGCGCCCGCACGCGCGCCTCGGCCGCAGCAAGCGCGGCATTGGCGGCGCGCATTTGCGCATTGAGCTGATCGAGGTCGCTCTTCGAAATGCCTTCGTCAGCCACCAGCCGATTGCCGCGTTCGAGGTTCGCGCGCGCCAGCGCCACGTCGCTGCGCGCGCTGGCGAGCCCGGCGCGCGCCTCCGCCAGCGCGGCGGTGAATGGCCGCGGATCGATGGTGAACAGCAATTGGCCCTTGTTCACGATCGCGCCGTCAGTGAAGTGGACCGCGGTCACCGCGCCCGACACGCGCGGGCGTACCTCCACCGACTTGCTGGCCTCGAACCGGCCGACATAATCGTCCCATTCGGTGATCGGGCGGACGAGCGGGGCCGCCACCGTCACGGTCGGCGGCGGCGGTGCAGCGATCGCCGGCTGCTCGCGGTTCAGGGCTGCTGCGCCCGCCAGCGCCAGCAGCACCGGCGCACCGATCAGCGCGCCCGTGCGCCAGGTTCGCTTCCTTGGTTCGGCCACGACCGTCTCCGGCGCGGCCTCGATCTTGCTGTGCATGTTCATGCGCGTTGCGCCTTGTTGAACGTCGCCGCACGGATGCTGGCGAGCATGGTGTGATACTGGCCGGTGGTGAAGCCGGCCGCGAGAAACTCCGCCATCTCCTGCGCCGGCACCGACACCCGATCGTGCCAGACGCGTACCGCGAGGCGGCGCAGCGCCTCCAGCCTTGGATCGGCGAGCCGCGGATTGGCTCGCTTGCCGAACAGGTTGCCGAGTGCGACCGACAATCGGCCCGGCTCACGCAGCGTCGCCAGCGTGTCACCCCGGGCAAGCACGACCACCGCCCATTCCAGAGGCGACAGACGGTCAATGGCCGGGCGGTCGGCCGTGGCAGCTTGCTGGACGGCACCGAACTCGTCGAATGCGAGATAGGCCATCGGTATTCCCCTTTTCTGATTTGGGCGCGCGCCATTCCCCGGCCACCCGGATGAAAGACGGACACGTGCAGGAGCGATCGCCGCCGCGCGTGACCGCGGCCGACCATCACGGCATTTGAATGATGCAGGAACAGCGCGCGGGTTACGACCCGCGGCTTGCTCCGAAAGAACAAGGAAGCATGACAGCGCCCTTTCCATGAGAGCGCCGAAGCGGCACTCGTTCGATACCACATGGTATAGAAATCACGCTGCGCTGCGTCAACATCTGTTTTGTACCGGATGGTATTTTTCTACAAGATCTTTTCCAAGTGCTGCCGAACGGCGCCTTGGCTCGCCTGCTCCATATAGCCGGAGTGCTTGGTCCCACCGGGGAACAGGGAGGGAGATCAACAGCCGCTGGGCGAGTCGAGGCACCGCAAGCATCGGAGGAATGCCGATGAGAGGCTGCTTTGCACTCCGTTTACATCCCTATTGATCGCGCCTGCGCCAAGCCCGAAGTTGCTGGTAGCGTACGCGTGAAGCAGGGGGCCTTATGCGTCGTTTGGCGACGACAACAATAAGCGACGTCCAGCCCGCCGCGTGCCTAGGCGTTGCGGAATGCGCCGCAGACATCCTGACCTTCTCCCCGGTCGAGGGAGCCGGAGAAGCAATGGTCATGGGGCGACCAGCGGCCGGCGCGACCGAGCTGACCCGAACGGTGAGTTCTCGCGCGGAAAGGCCGTCTGGCCTGGCTCGCCATGTGCGCGCCGTGGTTCGTCTTGCCTGGGTCGCGCTGTGCCGGCTGCTGCCCAATCATCGCGGCATCAATCGCCTGGTCGCAGGCGTCTATTTCCGGCGCGTTCACGGTCGCCGTCCGGCGCTACCCAATGCGCCCGAAAGCACGATCAACGACTTCATCTTCCACCGCATGACGGGCAACCGGTGGAGCGATCTCGAACGGCGCTGCGTGGACAAGATCACGGCCAAGGAGGAAGCAGCCCGCCTGTCGGCGTCCGTCGGCATTCCGCGCACCCGCGGTATGATCGCGATGGACGATATGCCCAATGCGTCCGTGCTCTACGATCGCTTGAGCCGCTTTGCCGGTGAAGACCTGGTGGCGAAGCCGGCCCATGGCAGCGGCGCCACTTTATGGTTTGCGCAGGGCATCACGCGAGAGCTTGCGCAATGGGCCTTCCAGGCCTGGCGCGACGATTACTTCTGGCAGATGCGTGAAACCCAATATGCCGGGCTGCCACGGCGCATCGTGATCGAGGATGCGGTGCGCAAAGCCGACGGAGCGCCGCCGGACGATTACAAGTTCATGTGCGTTCGCGGCACGCCCGTCCTGCTTCAGGTCGACCATGATCGGTTCGGGCCCAATCACCTGCGCCGCCTCTACCGGCTCCCGCATTTCGAACCTTATCATGCCGATGATGGCACGCCCGCTGTGGGAGGCTGGCAACTTGCCCAGCCCGAGCTGTTGGCCGACATGGCGGCGTTGGCCACGGCCCTGTCGCGCCCGTTCGATTATGTGCGGATCGACCTGCTGCTGGCTGACCGGCCGTATTTCGGCGAATTTACCTTCAGCCAGGGCGCGTCGCTCGGCCGATACGTTCCGACCTTGATCGCGAGTAACCCCCCGCAACCCTATGGCCGGTATCTGCTCGATCGGCTGCGTGAGAACGCTTTCGGCATGACGGGCCAAACCCCGAGCGACGTGGTCTGAAGTAGCTCTCAGGCACAGCCGGGGCCTTCGCCGGTCCGAAAGCGCCGGTGATGCAGCACTTTCAGCCCGACGGACCAAGGAACGAGCAGCCCCGCTATCGCCCGATCACAGCCCCAGTTCGGCGCGGATCGCGGCGCCATCGGCATCCAGCGCCGGTGCGAGCCGCGCCGACGGCGTATGCGCCTCGAAATCGATGGGCGTCGCCGGCAGACGGATCGCCGCGCCATCGGCTCCTTGCGCGTCGACGTAGCAGCCGGCCGCCAGCGCCTGGGGATCGCGCGTCGCCTGTGCCACGGACTGCACAGGACCAAAGATCAGCTTCTCCGCCTCCAGTGCCACCTGCACCTCGGCCCAGCTCATGGCGGCAAACGCCGCATCAAGGATGTCGACGAGCGCCGGGCCGTTCGTCCGCCGCGCGCGCACGCCGCTGAACCGGTCATCCTCCAGTAGCTCGGGCCGGCCGATCGCCCGGGCGATGCGCGGCCAATCGCCTGATCCCTGGCGGGGAACCATGACGAACCATTGGCCGTCCGCGGATTGGAAGAAGTTGTTGAGCGGGTTCACCGCTTCCGGCCGCGCCTTGGTGGAGGCGAGCTTGTTCATCTGAAGCTGGATCGCGTGCTCGCACGAGGCGGCATAGATGCCCATGCGCAGCAGCGACGTTTCCAGCTTCTGCCCCTCGCCGGTTCGCGCGCGATGGAACAATGCCCCCATGATGCCGGCCACAAGGCCCATCGCGGCCATGTGATCGCCAATGCCGGTGCGAAGCTGCGCCGGATCGCCACCCTTCACGGTTGTCAGCGCGCAAAGGCCCGATCGCGCCCAGAAAGCGGTAATATCGAAACCGGGCTTGTCCGCCTCCGGACCGTTCGCGCCATAGCCGGTGAAATTGGCGAAGATCAGATCGGGCTTGATCGCGCGAAGCTGTTCCCAGCCAAGGCCCAGCCGCTCCAGACTGGCCGGGCGGGTGTTGGTGACGAACACGTCGGCGGTCGCGACCAAGCGCCGCAGCACCTCCGCATCTTCGGGCACGGTCAGATCGAGCGCGATCGAGCGCTTGCCGCGATTGTCATTGTCGAACACGCGGTTTTCGGTGTTCTCCAGGCCGATCGAGCCGAAGAACTGTCGAAAGGGATCACCCGCAGGGGGCTCCACCTTGATCACTTCCGCGCCCCAGTCCGACAAGATGCCGCAGGCTCCGGGGCCTGCCACATAGCTGGCAAGCTCAACGATACGAATGCCTTGCAACATCTTCCATCTCCCTTGACGCGGCGGCGATCTGTTGTTGCCGCCCTTCTTGTGTCCTGTTCGTACCGTGCTGCCCGGCGCACCCGTCAGACGGTGCGCTGGGCCTTGTCCTTGGCCGTGGTCGCGTAGATCGACTCACGCGCCTCGGCCCATTGTTCGTCCGACCAGGACCGCATGGACGAGAAATTGCCGCCGGTCGCAAGATAGCGCGCGCCATCGATGGCGATGGTCTGTCCGGTCAGATACTCGGCCTGGCGTGACATCAGGAACGCGGCGAGGTTCGCGAGCTCCGGCATGCGGCCGACCCGACCCATCGGATAATCAGCGGTGTCGCGGAACGCGCCGTCGCCTTCGGTCGGGCGCAGGCGGGCGGACATGCCCTCTGTCGGGAAGGTGCCCGGCGCGATGCAGTTCAGCCGGATGCCACGATCCGCCCATTCGACCGCCAGGCTCTGCGACATCACGTTGACGCCAGCCTTCGACATGGCGCTGGGAACAGTGAACGCCGAGCCATTCCAGACCCAGGTGGCGAGGATCGATAGCACCGATGCCGGGATGCCCTCGGCGATCCAGCGCTTGCCGCACGCCAGCGTCATGGCGAAGGAACCACGGAAAACGATGTTCGAAACGGCGTCGAAGCCGCGCATCGAGAGATCCTGCGTGCGGCTGACGAAATTGCCTGCGGCGTTGTTGACGAGGCCGGTCAACGGCCCGCCATTGGCCCAGATCCGGTCGAGCGTTTCTTCGATCGCGTCAGCGTCCCGGATGTCGCAGGCGAGGCCGACCACCTTGCCGCCATGCAGTTCCATGAGTTCGTCCGCGGTCGCATCAAGCACGCTGCCGCGCCGTCCGCAGATGAAGACCTCCGCCCCGAGGATCAGAAACGCCTCGGCCATGACCTTTCCCAGGCCAGTGCCGCCGCCGGTGACGAGGATGCGTTGATCCTTCAGCAGGCCGTCACGGAACATCAAGTCGTCACGGGTCATCAGCTCTCCCCTTTTTCACTTGGCGCCTGCTGGGAGGCGCAGCTTGCAAACGCGATTTTATGTGCGTTAAAACGCGGCAGCGCCAATCGCAAGAGCGAAAGAAGTGCGGCCTTACTGCCCGTAAAAAAGTGAAGAGGATGAGCGATGAGCACAGCATTGGTGGATACCCTGGCACTGGCGATCGAGCGCAGGGCGCGCGAGGCGCCGACGCACATCGCCGTGATCACCGTTGCCGAGACGCTGAGCTATGATGCGCTTCATCGGCTTGGCCTGCGCGTGGCAGGCGCGCTTGATCGGGATGGCATCGGTGTCGGCGATACGGTGGCGGTGCTTGCCGCAAATAGTGCGCTGTATCTGGCGCTGATGGTCGGCGCCGCGCGCGCCGGCGTGGTGCTCGCGGCCATCCCGGTATCCGCCGACCGGGCAGCGCAGGCTGCCATGATCGCGGATTCGGGCGCGCGCCTGCTGTTCACCGATCAAAAAGAGGAAGTCGCCTGCGAAACCATTACGATAGCGATGGATGAGATCGGCGCTTGGATGGCGCCGGACGAGGTGTCTGTTTCGCAAGCGCCGGTCACGCCCGATGCGCCGATGACGATCATCTATTCCTCGGGCACGACCGGCTCCCCCAAGGGGATCGTGCAGCCCTTCCTGTATCGCGCACGCATGCTCGAAAGCGGCGCGGCGCGCGGCTATGGCGCCGATGCGGTGACGATGCTGGCGACGCCGCTCTACTCGAACACGACGCTTTCATCGCTGGTCCAGACGATCGGGGCAGGGGGCACGATCGTTTTGATGGCGAAGTTCGACGCGGGTGCCTGGCTGACGGCGGCGGAAAGGCATCGCGCCACCCACGCCATGCTGGTGCCCGTGATGTGCAGCCGGCTGCTGGCCCATCCCGACTTCGATCACACCGACCTCAGCGCCTTTCGGGTGAAATATTGCACCTCTGCGCCATTCGCTCCGGCGCTGAAGCAGGAGATGCTGGATCGCTGGCCCGGCGGGCTGGTTGAATTCTATGGCATGACCGAGGGCGGCGCGAGTTTCGTGCTGTTCGCGCACGAGCATCGCGACAAGCTCCACACGGTCGGCACGATCGCGCCTGGGGGCGAGTTGCGCCTGCTGAACGACGAGGACCAAGACGTGCCCCCCGGCGAGCAGGGCGAGATCGTCACCCGCTCGCCCAGCATGATGATCGGTTATCACAATCGTCCGGGAGAGACCGCCGCCTGCCGCTGGACCGCGCCTGACGGCAGCATCTGGCAGCGCACCGGCGATATCGGTCGGCTGGATGAAGACGGCTTTCTCTCCATCGTCGATCGCAAGAAGGACATGATCATCTCCGGCGGCTTCAACATCTATCCGTCGGATATCGAAGCGGTGCTGATCACCCATGATCAGGTGATCGAGGCGAGCGTCGTGGGCGTGCCGAGCGATACCTGGGGCGAGACGCCGGTCGCGTTCGTCGTCGCGCCGGGCGAGGATGGCGCGGCGCTCATGACGTGGCTGAACGGGCGGCTCGGCAAGATGCAGCGGGTGGCAGATGTCTGCCTGGTGAATGAGTTGCCGCGCGGCCCGATCGGCAAAGTGCTGAAGCGGCAGCTGCGCGACAGCTATGTGATGCAGCCAGTGAGCGCCTGACACGAAAAGGGGCAAGGCCATCGGCCTTGCCCCAAGTTGAGGAGGGGAGCGGCGGGCCAGCCGCCGCTCCGGATGATCAGAAGCGGATACGGCCGCCAATCGTGATGTACCGCCCGACCGTATCGTAGAGCAGCGGATCGACCACGCGCGAGGTACCGAGCGTGATGTTGTTGGTGTCCGAGGGCGGCGGATCCTTGTCGAACAGGTTGTTGATCGACACGAACAGCTCCGGCTTCGCATCGCCTGCCTCGAACTGCTGCCGCAGCGTCAGATTGGTGTAGAACACCTCCGGCACGCGATCGATATCGACCGTCACCGGCGGGATCGCACGGCGGTGGGCCGCGATGAACCGCTCCTGGATCGAGATCGTCGTGCCGCCCGAGGTGTAGGTCGCCTGCAAATTGGCACGCCAGCTGGGGAAGGAGCCGGTGCCGGCATATTGCACCGCCGCCACGCCGCGCGCTTCCTGGGTATAATCGTCGAGGTAGGTGGCGATGCCGCGCAGGCTCAGCTTGCCGCCGGCGAGATCGGTGGAATAGCTGGCGTCGAAATCGAGGCCGGAAATCTGCACGGTGGCGATATTGAGCGCCACGCCGTTCACGTCGGTTAGGCGCCCGTCCGGCCCGCGTACCGTAAGTGCGCATAGACCTGCATCACCCGCAAAGCACTGATTGACCAGTTGCTGCGCCGACAATGTCGTGATCGCATCCTCGATCTTGATCTTATAATAGTCGATCGAGAAGCCGAGGCCGGGAATGAAGTCCGGCCGGTAGGAGAGACCGGCGGCGATCGTCTTGGCGCGTTCGGGCACCAGGTCAGGATTGCTGCCGGTGAAGGTGAAAACGTTCTGCGTCACCTGATTGTTGTTGAACGGATCGACGATCGCGACGACGTTGCGCGAACGTGGACCGAACAGGTCGCCGATGTTGGGCGCGCGGATATCACGCGAATAGGTGCCGCGCAGACGCAGACCGGAAAAGACTTCGCCGGTCAGGCCGAGCTTCCAGGTGGTGACGCCGCCGCTGGTGCTGTAATCAGTGCGGCGGATCGCACCGTTGAAATCGACCGATTGCAGGAACTTGTCGCCACGGAACAGCGGCACCAGGACCTCGCCGAACGCTTCCTTGACGTTGTAGCTGCCTGCGGAAGCCTGCGGATTGGTGGCGTTGAAGCCGATCACGCTGGAGATCGGATCGACACGGATGTCACCGGACATGTCGCGATATTCGGCGCCGACTGCCGCTGCGACATCGCCCGCCCAGGTGGAGAACAGATTGCCGCGCACCGTGAGCGCGACGACGTCCTGCTTGGCGACCGAGCGGGCGAAGCCGCTGCCCTGCTGGTAGGCGCGCTGCTCGGCCGTCATCGGCGCCGTGCCGAACGGGTTCCACGGCACGCAGCCGTTGGTGGGATTGGTCAGCGTCGAGCGGCACACGATCTGGCCGGTTGCCGGGTTGACGACGGCGTCGGCGGCAGCGCGCGTATTGGCGTTATTTCGCTGATTTTCCGTTTCCAGCGTAAAGCGGGTCTCGCCGTGCTCGTAATAGCCGTCAACGGTGAAGCCGCCCAGGGACGCCTTGAAGCCGGTGGTGAGGTTCAGCGTCTTGGTGGTGTTGGTGACCAGGTTCTGGCCCCAGGTGCCGTCCAGCTTGCCGAGTTCAATGGAGGTGAAGCCGTTCGCCGCCATGGTCTGACGGATGTTCTCCGGCAGATAGGCGTTGTCGGCCTGGATCACGAGGCCGCCGCTGCCGATGAAGAAGGGCATCAGCAGGGGGTAGAAGGTCTTGGAATAGCCGTAGCCGCCCTCGGCGAAGACCGAAAAATCGTTGCTGAACTCGAACTCGGCATGACCGAACGCCGTCTTGGCGTTGAGGTCGGACACGATTGCCGCCGGATAGCGAGGCCCTTCGCCGCCCACCTCAACGGTGCCGGTGAACAGATCGCCGTGCTGATAAAGCGACTGCGCACCGCTGGCGTCGAACTGAATGTCGCGCAGCGAGCCGGCGCCGACGCGCGTTGCGCCGCGACGTGCGCCGGTGATGAGGCCGCCATAGGTGGCGGCGGCAAGGTTCACGTCCTCCCGCAGCAACAGCTGCGGCTGGCCATTGGTCTGCGTGTAAGTGGGATTTGGGATCGTTGCCCAGCCGCGCTGCGCCCAATCGCGCTGCCGGCCATCAATCGGATCCTGTTCGTTGATGCTGCCGGACAGGATCACGCTGCCGCGATCGCCAGCGAACCCGAAGCCGCCCGATGCCTCGACTGCCCAGCTGTGCCCGTCACCATGCGTAGAGATGCCGTTGCGTGCTTCGGCCATCACCCCACGGAACTTGGTATCCAGGACAAAGTTGACGACGCCCGCCACCGCATCCGACCCGTAAGCGGCAGAGGCGCCGCCGGTGACAATGTCGACGCGCTTGATCAGCTGCTGCGGGAACATGGCGATATCGGCGGTACCGGTGACACCTGATGCAGGCGGGCGGCGGCCGTCGAGCAGCACCAGCGTGCGGGTAATGCCGAGGTTGCGCAGGTTGGCCGTGCTCGACGTGCTGGACACCGATCCGCCGGGCGTGAAGCTTGGCGTGGCCGGGCCGGTCGATCCGGTCAGCTGCGGCAGCTGGCGCAACGCGTCAGTGATGTTGGGCGCGG
>NZ_LSKH01000171.1:0-992 GCF_001557395.1 Sphingomonas sp. CCH5-D11
GCGTCCAAAAAGGACCCCCTATCGGCGTGCAAAAGGGACCCCCTTCGTCGAGCAGTGTGACGGTATGACGGGCGCACCGTTCGCGCTGGTTGCGGCGTAGGGCGGGCGTAGCCCGCCCGGAGGCGCAACCAGCGCGAAGCGTTCTCTGCCGGGTGCCCCGGGCGTCAGCTGCGGTGCTTGAAGCGCCAGCTGTCGTTGCCGGTCTCGACGATGTCGCAGTGGTGGGTAATGCGGTCGAGCAGCGCGGTGGTCATTTTGGGGTCGCCGAAGACGGTCGGCCACTCGCCAAAGGCGAGGTTGGTCGTGACGATGACCGAGGTCTGCTCGTAAAGCTTGCTGACCAGGTGGAAGAGCAGCTGACCGCCCGAGCGGGCAAACGGCAGATAGCCGAGCTCGTCGAGCACCACGAGGTCGAGACGTGACAGCTGGTTGGCGAGTGTGCCGGCCTTGCCGAGACGCGTTTCCTCCTCCAGCCGGTTCACCAGGTCGACTGTGTTGAAGTAGCGCCCGCGGGCGCCGGCCCGCACCACGTTGGCGGTAATGGCGGTGGCGAGGTGCGTCTTGCCGGTGCCCGTTCCACCGACCAGCACGACGTTGCGCCGACCGGGGAGGAACGAGCCGCTGTGCAGGGAGCGCACCAGCCCCTCGTTGATGGGGGTGTCGTCGAAGACGAAGGCGTCGAGGTCCTTCACCGCCGGCAGCCTGGCGGCCGACATCCGGTAGCGGACGGACGCCGCATGGCGGTGCGTCGCCTCGGCGCGCAGCAGGTCGGTCAGAACCTCCATGGTCGTGCGCTTGCGCTGCAGCCCAGTGGTGACCGCCTCGTCAAAGGCGCCAGCCATGCCCTTCAGCCCCAGTTCGGCCATGGCCGTCATCATCTCATGCCGCTGCATGGAGGCCTCGCAGGCTGTCATAGCGGTTGCAGTCGGCACGCGGTGGATGGCGCAGCGCCAGGTCCTCCGGCGTGACAATGGCCAGCGGCCGGGGCGGCT
>NZ_LSKH01000172.1:0-3071 GCF_001557395.1 Sphingomonas sp. CCH5-D11
GTTCGGGGGAGGCTGGCGAGTCGCCTGAGCTGGCGTCTTCGGACGCGCTTTTTCGGGAGAGATGATCATGAAATGGTTCGGCTCAAAGGCCGGGCGCGACGCGTCGCGTCCGGCGCTGTCGCAATCGGGAGCCCGGTGGGGACCCGGCGTGGCGCAGGGCGAATGGCCGGCCGGTTATGATGCGCAGGT
Organism: Sphingomonas sp. CCH5-D11; assembly: GCF_001557395.1. Taxonomy (NCBI): domain Bacteria; kingdom Pseudomonadati; phylum Pseudomonadota; class Alphaproteobacteria; order Sphingomonadales; family Sphingomonadaceae; genus Sphingomonas; species Sphingomonas sp. CCH5-D11. Next base: position 190 of record NZ_LSKH01000172.1, read on the forward strand.
GCGCGCCGGCTATCTGGGCAATGCGGTGGCGCAGCGGGCGGTGCGGCTGGTGGCGGAGGCGGTGGGGTCCGCGCCGCTGGACGCGAGCGATCCCGCGCTGCTGGCGCTTGTCACGGCCAGGGCCGGCGGTGGGCGGCTGGCGGAAGTGGTGGCGGCGCAAGTGCTGCTGCACGGCAACGCCTTCATCCAGGTGCTGCGCGACGAGAACGGGACGGTGGCGGAACTCTATCCGCTGCGCCCCGAGCGGGTGAGCGTGGTGCTGGACGCGGGCGGCTGGCCGGCCGGCTATCGCTATACGGTCGGCGGGCGGGTGAGCGACCTCGCGCCTGACGCGGTGATTCATGTGCGGGGGTTTCACCCGCTGGACGATCATTACGGGCTGGGGTGCCTGGGCGCAGCGTCTGGCGCGATCGCGGTGCACAATGCGGCGGGCAAGTGGAACAAGGCGCTGCTCGACAATGCGGCGCGGCCGTCGGGTGCGCTGGTCTATGATCCGGGCGATGGCTCGGCGCTGTCGTCGGAGCAGTTCCGCCGATTGCGCGAGGAGATGGAGGCGGGGTTTGCCGGTTCGGGCAATGCCGGGCGGCCGATGCTGCTGGAGGGCGGGCTGAAGTGGCAGGCGCTGAGCCTGTCGCCCGCCGACATGGACTTCGTGGGGCTGAAATCGGCGGCGGCGCGGGAGATCGCGCTGGCGTTCGGCGTGCCGCCGATGCTGCTCGGCCTGCCGGGCGACGCGACCTACGCCAATTATCGCGAGGCGAACCGGGCGCTGTGGCGCCTGACCGTGCTGCCGCTGGCGGATGCGGTGTTCGGCGCGCTGGCGGCGGGGCTGCGGGCGTGGTTTCCCGAGGCGCGGATCGAGATCGATCCCGATCGCGTGCCGGCCCTGGTGGAGGATCGTGAGCGGCTGTGGGCGATGGTGTCCGCAGCCGATTTCATTTCCGCCGACGAGAAGCGGCAGATGGTGGGGTGGGCGCAATGACCAGTTCTTCGGGAGCGGGAAATGTTCTGGCGCAGCTGATCGCGCAGGGCGCGGCAGCGGGAGCGGACATGACGACGCTGCGCGCGATCGCCGAGGAAGCGGGGGAGCTCGGCGCGACGCGGGCGATCACGCGGCTGGGCCTGTCGGACGATGCGGCATCGCGTGATCTGGCGGAATTGCGCGAGCTGCTGACCGCATGGCGCGATGCGAAGCGCAGCGCTTGGAAGGCGTTCGCCGGCTGGGCGGCGGCGCTGTTCCTGGCGCTGATGGCGGTGAAGCTGGGGTTCGGGGAGTGGGTGAATTGAGTCTGCGGATCCAGGGCTATGCGGCGGTCTTCGACCGGGTCGACCGGGCGGGGGACGTGTTTCGCGCGGGCGTGTTCGCCGACGCCGTGCCGGTGCCATTGCTGATGCAGCATCGCGGCAGCCCGGTGGGGGAGATCTGGGCGATCGGCGAGGACGCGCGAGGGCTGTGGATCGAGGCGTGCGTGACGGACCCGGAGGTCGCGCGGCTGGTGCGGTGCGGCGCGCTGCGCGGTCTTTCGGTGGGTTATCGCGCGCTGGCGGCGCGGCAGGGCGCGCGGCGCGAGGTGCTGCGCGCCGCGCTGGCGGAGGTGAGCCTGGTGACGGTGCCGATGCAGGCGGCGGCGCGGGTGGAGACGGTGATCGAGATCTGAAGGGTCGGGCGGCGCGGCGCTGCCCCTCCACCATCCGGCATGTGCCGGATGGTCCCTGTCCCCAAGCGAGCTTGGGGAGGATTTTTTCGCGTGGGAGAAGAACATGGGTGAGATGATGATGGCACGGCCGGTGCTGGACGGGGCGTCGGCAATCGTGGGCGCGGGGCGCGACGCGGCGTTCGGCGCTTTCGTGCGCAGCGGCGCGGTGCTGGAGATGAAAGCGTTTTCCGGCGTGACGGGCGATGCGGGCGGCTATGCCGTGCCGAAGGAGATCGATGCGGTGATCGACGCGACGCTGAAGGCCGCGTCGCCGATCCGCAGCATCGCCAATGTCGTGCAGGTCGGCAGCGCCGGCTATCGCAAGCTGGTGACGACGGGCGGCACGCCATCGGGCTGGGCCGCGGAAACCGAAGGCCGGGCCGAGACGGGCACGCCGATCATGGTGGAGATCGCGCCGCCTATGGGCGAGCTGTTCGCCAATCCCTCCGCGACACAGGCGATGCTGGACGACGCCCATTTCGACGTCGAGGAGTGGCTGGCAGGCGAGATTGCGGCGGAATTCGCCAAGGCGGAAGGCGCGGCCTTCGTGAGCGGCAACGGCACCAACCGGCCCAAGGGCTTCCTGCAGCAGGCGACGGCGGCGACCGGCGATACGACGCGCCCGTTCGGCACGCTGCAGCATATCCTGTCGGGCGCAGCGGGTGACTTTGGCAGCAACCCGCAGGAACGACTGATCGACCTGGTCCAGTCGCTGCGCGCACCCTATCGCCAGGGCGCGGTGTTCGTGATGAACGCGGCCACGCTGGCGCGCATCCGCAAGTTCAAGACCAGCGACGGCGCCTTTGTGTGGCAGCCGAGCCTGGCGGCGGGGCAGCCGGCGACATTGCTCGGCTATCCGGTGATCGAGGCGGAGGACATGCCCGATATCGCGGCCAACGCGCCGGCGATCGCCTTCGGCAACTTCAAGGCCGGATATCTGATCGCGGAGCGCAGCGAGACGGCGATCCTGCGCGATCCCTACACCAACAAGCCGTTTGTCAGCTTCTACGCCACCAAGCGCGTGGGTGGCTGCGTTTCGAACAGCGAGGCGATCAAGGTGATGAAGTTCGCCGCGTCGTGATCCTTCCTTCGCCCCTCCCACGAAGCGGGAGGGGCGTCTGGTGCGCGAAAGGGAGAGGATGATGACGGTTTCGGGGGTGTCGCCCGCCGCGATCGCCGCGGCGG
>NZ_LSKH01000173.1:0-19838 GCF_001557395.1 Sphingomonas sp. CCH5-D11
CGCGACGCTGGAGACTTGGGCGCTTGATGCCGAGAAGCCCGACGGAGGATTGCCGCTGATCCTGCGCCGCTCGCCCGGCACCCGCGCCGGCACGTCGCTGCCACTTTCCACCGAGGCGGAGGTGCTGCGGGCGGCTGGGCGCCAGGAGCTTGCCGTACCTGCGGTGTGGCATGTGCTCCGGCCGGAGGACGAACTCGGCGATGGTTTCCTGATGAACCGCATCCCCGGCGAAACACTGGCACGGCGCATCATTCGCGACGAAGCCTATGCCGGCGCGCGTCAGGTGCTTGCCGCCCAAATCGGGACCACGCTCGGCAAGCTGCACGACCTGGCAGCGGACAGGCTGCCGGCGCTGCCCTATTCCGATGCGCGCACGCAGCTGGCGCGGATGACGGCCGAGCTAGCCAAACCCGGCGTGCAGCCGCGTCCGGTGTTCGAACTGGCGATCAAGTGGTTGGAGGCGAAGTTGCCCGAGCCGGTCGAGCCACGGCTGGTGCATGGCGACTTTCGACTGGGCAACCTGATCGTCGGCGAAAACGGCCTGCGCGCCGTACTGGACTGGGAAGTCGCGCACCTCGGCGACCCCGCCGAAGACCTGGCGTGGCTCCAGATCCCGCCCTGGCGCTTCGGCGTGCTCGGCCGGCCGGTCGGCGGGGTGGGCCGCGCGGAAGACATGTACGCCGCTTATGCTGCGGAAACCGGACGGCCGGTCGATGTCGAACGGGTCCGCTTCTGGCAGGTGCTCGGCAGCTTGCGCTGGGGCGTATCGACGGCGGGCATGGTGAACTGGCTTCGCGGCGGCGACACGACGGTGGAACGGGCGATGATCGCCCGCCGCGCCTCGGAGAACGAACTCGACCTCCTCCGCGCGATCATGGGACGGGATTGACGCCATGCAGGAACAACCGACGCCTTCAGAAATCCTGGCGACGGTCGCCGCCTTTCTGCGCGATGTTGCGATGCCGCAGCTTCAGGGGCACGCAAGCTTCACGGCCCGGGTGGCGATGAACGCTGTTGAGCTTGTCCGGCGGGAGATCGAGCTGAGGCCCGCAGCCGATCATCGCGAATTGGCCCGCCTTGCCGCGTTGCTCGGCCAGGACGGCTCGCTTGAGGCGCTTAATGAAGAATTGGCGTCGCAGATCCGGGAGGGACGGATCGACATCCACAGCACCGCGCTGCTCGAACATCTTTGGCAAACAACCATGGACAAGCTGGCGATCGACCAACCCGGCTATGCGTCTTACCAGGACGCGCTGAAGGGATCGAGCGCGGCCTAGTGGCTGCGGGTCATGCTCACCTATCCGTCGCTAGAGCCTTTGAGCGAGCCTCCGCCGCCGACGGGGGAGTGCGCGCGATACCGGCCATGAAGATGTCGATCGTCTGTGCGATGAAGCGCTCCTGCTGGGATCGATCGAACTGTTCCACCTTGAAGACGGTGGGCAGAAGGATCCGCGCGGAGAAGAGCTGTTCGCAGATCCCGACCGCCTGAAAGTAGAGAAACATGGGGTCGAGCGGGCGGAAGAGCCCTGCGGCGACGCCTTCGTCGATCAGCTGGCGATAGGCCTCGGTCAGGGGCCGGGTGAAGCGATCCACGATCTCCTGGCGGCGCTCCTGACTTTGATGATGAAGGACCTGGAGCAGGAGCCGGTTGATGTAGGGCCGGTGGAAGTAGGTGCGCAGCATGCCATTCAGGTGGCGCCGCATCTTCTCGGCCGGATCGATGGTCATCGACAACAGGCGGAGGAGCTGCTCGAGCGTGTGCTGCGCGTCTCGCTCGAGAAGGGCGACGAAAAGGCCTTCCTTGTTGCCGAAATAATATTTCACCATCGCCGTATTGGCACCCGCCCGTTCCCCGATGTCGATCAGCGACAGATCAAGCGTGTCACGCTCCGTCATCAGCGCGCTGGCCGCCTCGAGCAGCTCCTCGCGTACATCGCGGCGCACGAGCGCGGTCGACGGCGCGGACAAGGAAGGTTCACCGTGCATCTTGGCCGGCCTCATAGAGTGAAGCGTATCCGTTCAGATCTCGAAGCGCCATATACGTCGTTCACGGACTTCGTAGACGCTGCGGAGAGTGAGATCTTCAAGAGCCGCTCGCACCCCCTCTTCAGGTTTGAAGCGTGACCTGGTGAGATCGAGCGTTCTCGGCGCTGCCTTGGCTATCGACATCTCCGGAACGCCACAGCGTGTCACGGGTGAGATGCAGACACCGCGAAATGCAATCCGTTACGCTAAATCCGTTCGACCGCCGCCGAACGCGCGCGGTCGATCGGTCGAGTTGCCTGCTAACCAACACGAAGATGCTGCCAGTCCCACGATCGGGGAAACTGCACATTTTCTTCGGAAGCGAACTGGGTGGCGGAGACGGAGGGATTCGAACCCTCGGTACGGTTTCCCGTACGACGCTTTAGCAAAGCGTTGGTTTCAGCCACTCACCCACGTCTCCGGGCCTGGCGGAAGCGCGGCTATAGCGGGGTGTGCGGGGCTGATCAACCGTTGCCGGCATGGTCGATCGATTCGCCCCGGCGCGCGCCTCGCGCTGCCCGCCGCACTGTTCATTGTCTTGAAAGCGCGGGTTTGTTTATGGTGGTCCAACGGGGTCTGCCCGGGGGAATTGTACCAATGCGCATGTTCATGATGGCCGTGGCGATGGTCGCCACCTCACTTGCCGGCAGTGCGCCGGCACAGGTCCGGACGATCGATCCCAATCAGTCGATCGACGGCGATCTGTCGGGGCCGCGCGTGCCGCCGCCACCGGCCCGCTCCTCCGCGCAGACCTATCGCGAACCGACGTCGAACACCGATACGCCGGCGGACCAGGATGCGCCGCTCGAGGCACCACTGCCGCAGCAATCCCCGACCCCGTCGCCGGCAGCGCCCGCCACACCGACGCCGTCCACCGGCGCCGAGGTGCGGGCGGACGCGACGACGCAGGCCGCGACGACCTTCAAGCGCGATGACCTGATCGGGGCTGGCGAAGGCGTGTTCGGCAAGGGCGCGGAGGGCTTCGCGTCCATTATCGAGAAGATCCTGTCGGAGCAGGGCGAGCCCAACGCTTATATCGCCGGTCGCGAGGCGGCTGGCGCATTCGTTGTCGGGCTGCGCTACGGATCGGGCATCATGACCCACAAGGTGGAAGGCCAGATGCCGGTCTATTGGACCGGGCCGTCGGTCGGCTTTGACGTGGGCGGCGATGCCAACAAGGTGTTCGTGCTGGTCTACAACCTTTACGACACGGCCGAACTGTACCGCCGTTTTCCGGCGGCCGAAGGGCGACTTTACTTTGTCGGCGGTTTCGCAGCCACGTATCTTCGTCGCGGCAATATCGTGCTGATCCCGGTGCGGCTGGGCGTCGGATACCGCGCAGGCGTGAACATCGGCTATATGAAATTCACGCAAAAATCGAACTGGCTGCCGTTCTGATCGCCGGCAGCCGGCCGGTCTGAAGCGCCGGCTGCGAAACGGATCGTCTCCGATCCGTGGCTTGGCGGCTGTGGCGGTCGCCCCATATCCTGGTTCAACCTGCCGCGTCGCACGGTGACGACGCGGCGCCAGGATCAGCCAGCATGAAGAAGATCGGTTTTCTCTCGTTCGGCCATTGGTCGGACGCTCCTCACTCGGCCACGCGCTCTGCCAGCGATGTGCTGCTGCAATCGATCGACCTTGCAGTGGCGGCCGAGGAGCTGGGCGTCGACGGCGCCTATTTCCGGGTTCACCATTTCGCGCGGCAGCTCGCCTCGCCCTTCCCCCTGCTGGCTGCCGTGGGCGCGCGGACGCGCCGGATCGAGATCGGCACGGGCGTCATCGACATGCGATACGAAAACCCGTTCTACATGGCCGAGGATGCCGGCGCCGCCGATCTGATCAGCGGCGGCCGCCTGCAGCTTGGCATCAGCCGGGGCTCGCCGGAACAGGTGATCGAGGGCTGGCGCCACTTCGGCTATGCGCCGGCCGAGGGCACCAGCGATGCCGATATGGGGCGGCGCCATGGCGAGGTGTTCTTCGAATTGCTGAAGGGCGAAGGCTTCGCCCGCCCCAATCCGCGGCCGATGTTCCCCAACCCACCCGGCCTGTTGCGGCTGGAGCCATTCTCGGCCGGGCTGCGCGAGCGCATCTGGTGGGGCTCCGCCTCCAACGCGACCGCGATCTGGGCGGCGCAGCAGGGCATGAACCTGCAGAGCTCGACCTTGAAGGCGGACGAGACCGGCGAGCCATTCCATGTGCAGCAGGCGCGGCAGATCCGCGCCTATCGCGCGGCGTGGAAGGAGGCGGGCCATGCACGCGAGCCACGCGTGTCGGTGTCGCGGTCGATCTTCGCGTTGGTGAACGATCAGGACCGACGCTATTTCGGCGCGGGATCAGACAGTGATCAGGTCGGCGTGATCGACAATATGCGCGCGGTGTTCGGCCGTTCCTACGCGGCGGAGCCCGATCGGCTGGTGGAGCAGCTGCGCGCGGATGAAGCGATCGCGGAAGCGGATACGCTGCTGTTAACGGTGCCGAACCAGCTGGGCGTGGACTATAACGCGCATGTGCTCGAGAGCATCCTGACCCATGTCGCGCCGGCCCTCGGCTGGCGCTGACGAACGGCGCCTCGGGCGTGTCCCGGGGGCACCCCCCTCACCGCACGGCTTCGCCATGCCGCCCCGTGGAACGGAGCGACATGGCGTAGACGCGAACAGCGCTTCTTATTCTGAGGTCTGGGTCTGCGCGGCGGCAAGCGCGCGATATTTGTTGCGCAGGCTCACCTTGTCGATCTTCTCGGTGCCAAGGCGCGGCAGCGGGTCGGTGGACAGCCAGATCCGCTGCGGCACCTTGAAAGCGGCGATATGCTGCGTGAGGAAGGCGCAGAGGTCATCCACCGTGACAGCCCCTGGCTGCCCCAAATGCACGACGGCGCCCGGCACCTCGCCATATTTCTCATCCGCCAGACCGAACACCGCCGCTTCGGCAACCTCGGGATGCTGGTAAAGCGCATCCTCGACTTCCTGGCAGCTGATGTTCTCACCACCACGAATGATGATGTCCTTTTTGCGATCCACGATGAAGAGGTAGCCGTCCTCGTCGAGGTAGCCGATGTCGCCGGTGCGAAAATATCCGTCGGCGGTGTAGCAGGCCTTGGTCGCCTCGGCGTTGCCCCAATATTCCTGGAAGCAGGCGGCCGAGCGGATCGAGATTTCGCCCCGTTCACCCTGTGGCACCGGCGCTCCGGCATCGTCGAGGATGGCAAGGTCCACCAGCGGCATGGAGGGGCGGCCGGCCGAGTTCGGCTTGGCCAGATAATTGGTGCGCCAATTACCCGTGCCAACGCCGTTCGTCTCGGTGAGGCCATAGCCGATGAGCGGCGCGCCCTCCATTTCCTCATTGATCCGCTTCACATGCTCGACCGGGCGCGGCGCGCCGCCCGCCGCGATGTCAGCGACGCTCGACAGATCGTATTTGTGCCGGTTGGGGTGGTTGAGCAATTCGAAGCTCATCAGCGGAACGCCGACGAAATAGGTGATCTTTTCCTGTTCGATCAGGCGCATCGCTTCTTCGGCGTCCCACTTGGGCATCAGCACCAGCTTGCGGCCGATCGCGAAGGATTGAAGAAAGACCGGCACTTCCGCCGTGACGTGGAACAGCGGCACATTGAGCAGCGTGGACGGCTGCAGGCCACTCGCCGCCTGCCCCTCCTGCGCTGCCAGGGCGAGCATCATGAGCGCAGAGCCGAGGTAGTTGAACACGCCCTGCGTGACCTGCCGGTGGGTGGACAGGGCCCCCTTGGACTGGCCGGTCGAACCGGAGGTGAACAGGATGGTCGCATGATCATCCGGGCCGACCTGCGGCAATGTCGCCTCGCCAGTCGCCTTGGCAACGATCGGGCCCAGCGCGGTGCCGAGCGGCTTCAGATCGTCGAACTCGACCACCTTGGCGGTCAGCTGCGGCAGCGCGGCGAGCCGCTTGCAGCGTGGCGGATCGGCGAAGACCAGCGCGCAGCCAACGTCCTCGACGCCGGCCTGAAGCTCCTCGGACTGCCACCAGCCGTTGAGCAAGGTGGCAACGCCCCCGGCCATGAGGATGCCCATGTAGATGACGATCCACGACGGGGAATTGCGCGCGGCGATTCCCACCCGGTCGCCCTTTTTCACGCCAAATCCGCTGATCAGCGCCGATGCGACTTCCTGCGCCTTCGCATAGACGTCGGCATAGGTCAGCCGCTCTGCACCCGCGACGAGGAACTCCGTGGCGGCGTGCTGCTGGCTGTAATGCGCGAAATAGGCCGGCAAGGATGGCGGCGCGCCAGCGATCACGGGCAAGGTCTGACCAAAGCGCTCAATCGACCCGAGCGCAAGCGGACCGCCCTCTCCCGTCAACGCGGCCATGGTCGCGTCCATCTTGAGATCTAGTTCGGTCTTCATGCGTCTCTCCGCTTGGTCCTTGTGTCCGGGGCCCTTATGCAGGCGCGACGTTTGAGGGAAAAGCCTTGATCCTGCCCATGTTCGCGGCCACCGCCGGCCACCTTCGTTTCGACGATCTGGGGTTGCACCCGGACGTCTTTTCCATCGGCTTCTTCACGCTGCGCTGGTACAGCCTGGCCTATATCGCTGGCATCGTCATTGGCTGGTGGTACCTGCTACGGCTGCTGGCCCAGCCCGGGGCACCGATGGCGCGCCGGCATGCCGACGATCTCGTTTTCTACGCCACGCTGGGCATCATCCTGGGCGGACGGATCGGCTATGTGCTGTTCTATGCGCCCGACATGATCCTTCACCCGCTGCGCATCCTGCGCCTGTGGGATGGCGGCATGAGCTTCCACGGCGGTGTGATCGGCACCAGCCTGGCGATCATCATTTTCGCGCGCAAGAACGGCCTGAACTGGCTGCGAATCCACGATTATGTCGCCTGCGTCGTGCCGTTCGGACTCTTTTTCGGCCGGTTGGCAAACTTCGTGAACGGCGAGCTCTGGGGCAAGCCGACCGACGTGCCCTGGGCGATCGTCTTCTCGCGCACCGTGCCAGCCGGTTTTCCGGAACCCGCCCGCCACCCGAGCCAGCTCTATGAGGCGGGGCTCGAGGGCCTGGTGCTGTTCGCGGTGCTTTGGTTCTTCTTCTGGCGCACCAATGCCCGTTACCAACCGGGCAAGCTCGTTGGCGTCTTCCTGACCGGTTATGGCCTCGCGCGGTTTTTCGTGGAGTTCTTCCGCGAGCCGGATTCGCAATTCGCCGGCACGTTCTTCGCCACCACGATTCACATGGGTCAGCTGCTGTGCCTGCCGATGATCGCCGGCGGATTGTACCTGATCGCCACCGCGCAGGGGCGCCGGCAGCGGGTGGAGCCGATCGCCGGCGGGAACAGCGTCGCCTGATCTTTCACGGTCGCTGCGCTTCAGCGTGGCGACCGACTGCTTGCCGGAACGCCGGATACACTCCGGCGCGCCATGGCCGCATCCCGTATTTGCGCGGCCGTGAGTTGGAGCAAATCAGCCGCTCTCGACGTGATTCCGGCCTGATCAGAATTCCGACCTCGGCAAACCCGTTGCCTCAGGCCTCACTCACCAGCAGCTTGTCGATGCGACGGCCGTCCAGATCAACCACCTCGAACCGCCAGCCCTGCTCGACGAAGCTTTCGCCCTCTGCCGGCAGGTGACGGAACACCGCGAGTGCCAGACCAGCCACGGTCGCGTAATCCCGATCCTCGGGAAGGTCGATGCCCAGCCGCTCGGCGAGGGAATCGGCGGCCATGGTGCCGGACACCAGCAACGTCCCGTCATCGCGCTCCACGATGTTCGGCGCGTCGCCGGGATCCGCATCCGACGCAAATTCACCCGCGATCGCCGCCAGCAGGTTGGCGGGGGTGACGATGCCTTCGAAATGCCCGTATTCGTCGTGGATCAGCGCCATCGGCACTTCGGCGCGGCGCAGCGCGTCCAGCGCGTCCATCGCATCGATCTGGTCGACCACGAAGGGCGCCTTGCGGACCAGCTCGCGGAGGTCCAGCGTCTCGCCGCGAGCCAGCGCCGCCGCGACGTCGCGCGCCTGTACGACGCCGATCACGGCATCGATCGACCCGTCCGCCACGGGCAGCCGGCTGTGCGGCGTGGCGAGCAGCTTGGCACGGATGGCCGTGTCGCTGAGGCCGGCGTCCAGCCAGTCGACTTCCGTGCGGGGGGTCATGACCTCACGCACCGGCCGGTCCGCCAGCCGCACCACGCCGGAAATGATCGAGCGCTCATGCTCCTCGATCACGCCCGACTTCGACGCTTCGGCGACGATCAGGTGCAGTTCCTCCGCGGTGACATGTTCTTCCGATTCGCGGTTGAGGCGCAGCAGCCGGAAGATCAGCGCGCTGGAGGCATCGAGCAGCCAGACCAGCGGCTTGGTGATGCTCGCCAGCCAGGTCATGGGCAGCGCCACCCAGGCCGCGACCGGCTCCGGATTACGCAACGCAATCTGCTTGGGAACCAGTTCGCCAATGATCAGCGAGGCATAGGTCGTCAGGCCGATGACGATCGCGACGCCCAGATTGTCCGCGATCCGCTCCGGCACGCCGAGCGCCGCCAGCCGCGCGGCCATGGGCGCTCCGAGGCTTGCGCCCGAATAAGCGCCGTTGATGATGCCGATCAGGGTGATCCCGATCTGGACGGTGGAGAGGAATTTGCCCGGATCAGCCGCAAGATCGATGGCCGCGCGCGCGCCGCGATGGCCGGCGCGCACCATGGCGTCCAGCCGCGCCTTGCGGGCGGAAACGATAGCAAGCTCGCTCATCGCAAAGACGCCGTTGAGGGCGACCAGCGTGAGGATGATCAGGACGTCGATCCAGGGGAACGGCGGTGGCATGGTGGACGGCCTTCTTGGCGGGATTTCTCGCCCCCGACAACCACCTGCGTCAGCACTGGTTCAGCACGGAAGCGGAACAACCCGCCAAATGCGCGGGTTTTACACGCCAGTTCACGGAGGAAAGAGATACAATGAAGCGGAGATCAGCGTTCACCGCCGCACTTGCCGGATGCGCGCTTCTGGCGACCGGGGCCTGCACGACCGATCCGGAGACGGGCGAGCGGCGGATCTCCAAGGCTGCGATCGGCGGCATCGGCGGCGCGCTTGGCGGATATCTGCTGGGTGATCTGGTCGGCGGACGGCGCGATCGCACGGAGAAGATCGTCGGGGCGGGCATCGGCGGCATCGCGGGCGCCGGGATCGGCGCCTATATGGACCAGCAGGAGCGCGAGATGCGCGCGCGGACCGCGGGCACGGACGTTGAGGTGATCCGCCAGGGTGACGATCTGCTGCTCAACATTCCGAGCGGGATCAATTTCGCCTATGATTCGGCGACGGTGCAGCCGCAGTTCCAGCGCACGCTGGACGAGGTGGCCAAGGTGCTGAGCGATTACAACCGCACCTATGTGGACGTGTACGGCCACACCGATTCGAACGGCAGCGACGCCTATAACCAGGGTCTTTCGGAGCGCCGGGCGGCGTCCGTCGCCGATTACCTGTCGTCGCGCGGCGTGACCCGCGCCCGCATTGGCACGCGCGGATTTGGCGAGACCCAGCCGATCGCGACCAACGAGACCGAGGACGGCCGGGCGGCGAACCGCCGGGTGGAGATCAAGATCGTCCCGATCCTCGAAAGCGAAGTCGGCTACCGCAATTGATCGTGGCGGGCGGCGCGGGGAGAACAAGCGGCGACCAGCCTCCTGTCACGCCGCGCCGCCCGGGTCCTCTCCGCGACGACCTATCGGCGGGCCGCGAAGAAGCCGCGCAGAAGCGCCGCGGACTCCTCCGTGCCGATAGCGGGGTAAAGCTCGGGACGGTGATGACAGGTGGGCTGGGCGAAGAAGCGCGGCCCATGCTCCACCGCCCCGCCCTTTGCGTCGCCGGCACCATAATATAGCCGGCGCAGCCGTGCATGGGCGATCGCGCCGGCGCACATGGCGCAGGGTTCGAGCGTAACCCACAGGTCGCAATCTTCCAGCCGCTCGCGCCCCAGGGTCCGGGCGGCCGCCCGAATCGCGAGCATTTCGGCATGGGCGGTGGGATCGCACAGACGGCGCGGCGCATTGGCCGCGGTGGCGATCACCTCGTCACCCAGCATGACGACCGCGCCGACCGGCACCTCCCCCTCCGCTGCCGCGGCACGAGCGGCATCCAGCGCGATGCGCATCGGTTTGGGCAAGGGAAACATGACGCGCTTCTAGGCCAGCGTGCGGGGAAACTGAACGTGCCCCGCTCGCCTGTTATGATGGTCCGCCGGAGAAGGCTGGCCTGGTTCCGGCGTGTTCAGCCTTATTGGGCGGGCGAAGGATCAGCCGCCGGCTTCTGCACCTCGACTTTGGGCACCTCGATCACCTTCTGCTCGGTACCGAGATCGATCTTGCCTACATCGGCCTTGAACTCCGGCGCCTGCCCGCCCTCGATGCGAGGCAGCCTGGCCGTCTGTGTCTGATCGATGTTGATGAAGCCGGTCGCCATGCCCGCCAGAATCACGAGCGCGGCAATGCCAAGAAGGACAAGAAGGGCGCGCATGTTCCGGTCTCCATTCGGTTCGCTGACGCAACAACGACCGGGGTTGCTGGTAGGTTGCACGGCCAGCCGCTTGACGATTCGAGAAGGTGGCGCTATCCGCGCCCACTTTCCGGGCCAACCCGAAACTCAGGATCACGAACCATGTCGCGCATCTGCGAGCTGACCGGCAAGGGCCGGCAGGTGGGACACAACGTTTCCCACGCCAACAACAAGACCAAGCGTACCTTTCTGCCGAACCTGCAGAACGTGACGCTGATGTCGGACGTGCTGGAGCGCAGCGTGCGCCTGCGCGTGTCGACCCACGGCCTGCGCTCCGTTGAGCACAACGGCGGCCTCGACAACTGGCTGGTGAAGACGAGCGACGACAAGCTGTCGCTGCGTGCCCGCCGCCTGAAGCGCGACATCGTCAAGAAGCGCGCTACCGTCGACACCGCCGCCGCCGCTTAATCAGCGCGCTGGCCTGTCACAAAAGGTCTGTCGCCCATCGGGCGACGGGCCTTTTGGCGTTTCCGCAAACATCCTCTTGAAGCTGCTGGTCTGCGAGCCGGCGGGAGCATGGCGATTCGCCGGCGCGCCCGTGTTCACCAGACCGTCCGTGTTCACCAGACCGCCCCTGTTCACCAAACCGCCTGTATTCAGTTGAGCCGGAACTTCAGCAGATAGGACGGGCGAAAGGGCATGCCGTCATTGTCGGTGACGATCCACACGATCGTCGCGCCGGCTTCCTGCGTAACGGCGATCCCCTCGCAATTCTCACGCATCACCGGCGCCGCCAGCGTCGCGATTACCTTGCCTCGCACCTGCGCGCCGGGCCGCAGCGCCGCGACCGGCACGCGCACCAGCTTGGCAGAAAAGCTGAACGGGTAACGAAACCGGCGGGTGAGGATCAGAAGGTCGCCACCCGGCAGGACCGTCGCATCGCTGGGATCGAATCGGTCCGGCGTCAGGAAGCGGAACGGCGCCGCGCGTGTCTTGGGATCAGTGGGATCGCCGGAGAACAGCACCGCGTGACGGCTTCGCCGATTCGGCTGGCGCTCGGCAAAGGCCACGAAGCGGCCGTCGTGCAGCCGGACAAAGGCCTCTGCGCCCTGATTGCGCACCCAGGATCGCATTAGGTCGGGCGCGCGATGCCCTTCGACGCGCTGGAAGTTCGCGCGGTACCGCCAGATCTCATTCTGATTCTCGAAGCCGACCCATGCCGTTCCGCTTGCGGGATCGAGGATCAGCGATTCGCTGTCACGATCCGCCCGGTCCCAACCGATCGCAGGCCCGTCCGCCAGAACATGGCCGCGGGCACCGATCGCCACATCCTGGCGCAGCGCGAAGCTGACGACATTGCCGCCGTCCGACATCAGGAAAGCGCGGCCGCCGCGCCAGGCGATCGCCGAAAAGCCGCCGAACGCGGGATCGTGGCTGCGCAACGTATGGCCGGCGAGCGGCGTGAGTTGTCCGATCCGGGCCGGCCAACCACCCGGCGGCACATAGCGGGCGACCGTGATCGACGGCGCGGCGCTGATCAGCGGCAGCCGTTCATTGCCGGCATAGCGCGGCACCACCAGCAGCACCGCGACCACACAAAACATCCAGCGCATCACCCCGCGCGCCGGCTTCATACCTGAACCTTGGATAACGAGGGCATTCAGGGTTGGCTCAACGCGAATCGGCCAGAACCACATTCATCGAGACGGCAAACGCCCTCTCCGACGGAATTTGGAACGGGAGACGCAACCATGTTCAAGAAGCTTTCGCTCGCCGGCGCCGCTCTCGCGATGAGCACGGTGGCCATGATCCCGGCAGAAGCATCGGCGCAGCGCTACTACGGCGACCGCTATGAGCGCCAGTATCGCGGCCATGATAATTACCGCGGCTATCGCGGGTATCGCGGCAACGACCGTCGCTATTACCGCAACCAGCGCTGCAACAACGGCACCACCGGCACCATCGTCGGCGCGATCGCCGGTGGCCTGCTGGGTCGCGCGATCGACAGCCGGGGTGACCGCGCGCTGGGCACCGTGCTCGGCGGCGTGGGCGGCGCGGTGGCCGGTAACGCGATCGAGAAGTCGAACAACCCGCGTTACTGCCGCTGATCCAGCAGCCGGCGGGATCCGCCGGCAACGAGATGGCCTTTGGCCTGCTTATCCCTCGCGTAGCGTATGAGGGCGCGGGCCCGCTTCCAACCGGAGGCGGGCCCGTTGTTTTTGGGCCCGCTGTTTACGGGTGTGCGGCCTGAGCGAACCTCTCTGTCCGTATTCCCCTGTTCGATAGGATCTCGCTCAACCTCCCAAAGGCGCCTCCCCGGCGAAGGTCGGGGTTCAGTTGGCAGAGCGGTATTAGAAGCCGGTGTGCCTGCCAGCTGCGTTCCGCACCTGGGCCCCGGCCTTCGCCGGGGAGGCGGATCTGGGTGGCTGCGCCACGCTCTAGTGCCCAGCGACGTCGGGGCATCAGGCGCGAGCGCTGTCGTCCGGGGCAAGTCCATCGACTTCGCTTGGGGGGGACGAACGGGTGGGCGGGCGGTGGCGCTGCCCTCACTTCCAGCACCGGTTGCCCGTTGATCGCTCGGACGCTATATCCAAACCCATGTCGCGCAACCGTGCCACGACCACTAGCACTACCCCGGTTCTCCGGGGGCGGTCGCTCACGCGCTGATGCGCTGACGGCCTGCTCACCCGGAACGGGTGGGTTCGGCGTCCTCCACTTCGTTCCTGCCCATCCCGGACGCTCTTTTCGTTGCGGGTCCGCTCGCCTAAGCGCAGTCGCATTGCAGGAAAGCCTCTCATGAACATGCTCTCGATCACGCTTCCGGACGGCTCGGTACGCGAGGTACCGCCGGGATCGACGCCCGCCGACATCGCCGCCGCGATCGGGCCGGGCCTCGCCAAGGCCGCCATCGCCGCGCGGGTCGACGGCGAGCTTCGTGACATCAACCGTCCGTTTGAACGCGACGCGCAGCTTGCGCTGGTGACGAGCCGCGACGAGGCGGACGCGCTGGAACTGGCGCGGCACGATTTCGCGCACATTCTGGCGGAAGCGGTGCAGGAACTGTTTCCCGGCACGCAGATCACCTTCGGCCCGGCGACGGACGATGGCTTTTATTATGATTTCGCCGCCCCGGCGGATCGCGGCCCCTTCACCGAGGAGGACCTGCCGGCGATCGAGGAGCGGATGCGCAAGATCATCGCCGCGGACAAGCCGCTGCGCCGCGAGGTGTGGACGCGCGAGCAGCTGATCGAGCGCTGGCAGCAGCAGGGCGAGACGTTCAAGGCGGAATGGGCGGCCGAGCTTCCCGAGGACGAGGAGCTGACGGTTTACTGGTCCGGCGGCGACTGGCTGGACATGTGCCGCGGGCCGCACCTGGCTTCGACGGGCAAGCTCGATCCGCAGGCATTCAAGCTGACGCGCGTGTCCGGCGCTTACTGGCGCGGCGACCAGAAGAACGCGATGCTGAGCCGCATCTACGGCACGGGCTGGCTGAACAAGAAGCAGCTCGACGCGCATCTGCACATGCTGGAGGAAGCGGCCAAGCGCGATCATCGCAAGATCGGGCAGGAGATGGACCTGTTCCACCTCCAGGCCGAGGCGCATGGCAGTGTCTTCTGGCACCCCAAGGGCTATATGATCTGGCGGCAGCTGGAGGCCTATATGCGCCGCCGGCTGGATGCTGGCGGCTATGAGGAAGTGAAGACGCCGCAGGTGATGGACGCGCGCCAATGGGAGCGCTCCGGCCATTGGGGCAAGTATCGCGAGAACATGTTCGTCATTCCGGACGAGGTGCCCAACGTGTCCGACGAGGGCGCCTTGGTGTCGCCCGATGCGGACTGGATGGCGCTGAAGCCGATGAACTGCCCGGCGCACGTGCTGATCTTCCGCCAGGGCATCAAGTCATACCGCGACCTGCCGATCCGCATGGCCGAATTCGGCTGCTGCCACCGCAACGAGCCGCATGGCGCGCTGCACGGCATCATGCGCGTGCGCCAGTTCACGCAGGACGACGCGCACATCTTCGTGCGCGAGGATCAGCTGGTGGATGAGGTGGCGCGCTTCATCGACCTGCTCGATTCCGTCTACCAGGACCTTGGCTTTACCGAATATGCCGTGAAGCTGGCGCTGCGCCCCGAGAAGCGCTTCGGCGACGATGCGATGTGGGACAAGTCCGAGGACGAGCTGCGCCGCGCGGTGTTCGCGTCGAACCTGCCGCAGAAGATCAAGGACGGGTTCGAGGAACTGGAGGGCGAAGGCGCTTTCTATGCGCCGAAGCTGGAATTCCACCTGACCGACGCGATCGGCCGGACGTGGCAGGTCGGCACGATCCAGTCGGATCGCGTGCTACCCGAGCGGCTCGACGCGAGCTATATCGGCGAGGATGGCGAGCGGCACCGCCCGGTGATGCTGCACCGCGCGATCCTGGGCACGTTCGAGCGCTTCCTCGGCATACTGATCGAGCATCATGCGGGCCGCTTTCCGCTGTGGCTGTCGCCGGTGCAGGCGGTGGTGGCAACGATCGTGTCCGAAGCCGACGATTATGCGCAGGTGGTGCGGGACAAGCTGGCCGCCGCCGGGCTGCGCGTCGAGACGGACCTTCGCAACGAGAAGATCAACTACAAGGTACGCGAGCACAGCCTGGCCAAGGTGCCCGCGCTGCTGGTCGTGGGCAAGCGCGAGGCGGAGGAAGGCACCGTCGCCGTTCGCCGGCTGGGCAGCCAGGGGCAGGAGATCGTCTCGCTGGACGAAATCGTCGCACGCCTGGTGGCGGAGGCGAAGGCGCCGGATCTGGTGTAAGCGTAACCAGACGGGACGCCCCTTCGCGTTCGTGCTGAGCTTGGCGAAGCACGTGCCAAGCAGCGAAAGCGCTTGAGACACGCCCTTCGACAGGCTCAGGGCGAACGGGGAAGAGGTTTGCTTTCACCGGGCGATCGTCACCCCAGGGCTAGAGTCTGATCCACTCATCTTGATGCAAAGCGGCCTCCCCGGCGAAGGCCGGGGGCCAGCTGGGAAGGCGTTAGCAAAAGCCGGTGTGCCTGCTTTGTCGCGCAACTGGGCCCCGGCCTTCGCCGGGGAGGCGGATCAATCCGGGTGGATCAAATTCTGGGATGCGCGGAACGCTGGATCCCGGGACAGGCCTGTCCTGAGCGCCTGCCTTGACAGGCAGTCGAAGGGTTCGGGGTGATGGAGAGGGGTTACCGCGGCCGGGTCCACAACGTCGGGTCACGCGGTGTGTCGCGCACCGGGCGCCGTGCTGCCACCGCCGCTTTCGCCACCCATGCGAGCTTGGCCGACTTGGGCGTCGTCACGCGATGATCCCAGGCGTGCGCCCCGCGCGCCGCCACCTCGCGGGCGATGTCGCCATAGATCCCAGCCGCCGCCAAAACCGCCCAGCGCGAGCGGGGCGGCAGCTTCGCCGCGCCGACGCGCGCACTCGCCTCATGCAGCGCCGCACGCGCCGCGAGCCGCCGCGCGAGCACCACCAGCCGATCGCGGAACGGCGGCTTCATGTGCTGCCCGGGCGGTATATCCATTTCCACCAGCCATTCGTCCGGCAGGTAGCAGCGCCCGATCCGGTCATCCTCCTCGATGTCGCGCGCGATATTGGCGAGCTGAAACGCCATGCCGAGATCGCAGGCACGGTCCAGCGTATCCTCGTCCGCCGGATCGACGCCCATCACCACCGCCATCATGCAGCCGACCGCGCCGGCGACATGGTAGCAATAACGGTACAGGTCAGCCTCGCTGCGTGGCCGCCAGTCCTCCGCATCGAGCCGGAAGCCGGTGACGAGATCATGCGCGAACCGCGGTGGCAGGCCCGTTTCCGCCGCAACGACACGCAGCGCATCGAACGGCATGTCGCCCACCACCCGACCGGCCAGCGCCGCCGTGGTCTTTTCGGCGATGATCGCCACGCGCGCCTCGGCGTCCGACACGGCGGTGGCGCCATGGCCGTGATCCTGCCCGTCGACGATGTCGTCGCAGGCGCGGCACCAGGCATAAAGCAGCCATGCGCGCTCGCGGGTTTCGCGATCGAAGAGGTTGCTCGCGGTCGCGAAGCTCTTGGATCCCCTGGCGATCGATTCGCGCGCGGCGGCGACAAGCGCGGCGCGCTCTTCCGCCGCCGTTCGCGAAGGGCTCACAGGTCGTCCGCGCTCATGCGCACGATCGGCTGCGCCGGCTCATGCGCCGCCATGCGATCGAGCAGATCGCCCAGCGTCTCGGCAACGATCAGCAAGCCGCGATGCTGCGGCCGCAGGAAGCCGACCTCGCCCATCTTGTCCCAGAAGGCGACGAGATGGTCGTAATAGCCGGCGGCATTGAGCAGCCCGACGGGATCGGTGTGGTAGCCGATCTGCGCCCAGCTCAGCGCTTCCCACAATTCGTCCATCGTGCCGGTGCCGCCAGGGATGGTGACGAAGCCGTCCGCCAGATCGGTGAAGGCGCGCTTGCGATCGTGCATCCCCTCCACGACGTGAAGCTCGGTCAGGCCGCGGTGCGCGACCTCCGCATCGACCAGCGCCTGCGGGATGATGCCGATCACCTCACCGCCAGCGGCGAGCGCGCCATCGGCCACGGCACCCATCAGCCCGAGCCGGCCTCCGCCATAGACGACGCCAATGCCGCGCTCCGCCAGCGTGCGGCCGACATCCCAGGCGAGTTCCATGTACATGGGATCGCGCGGCGTCGCCGAGCCGCAATATACCGCCAGCCGCTTCATACGCCCTTCCGCTTGCGAAAGGGGAACACATACGAACTCAACGCCTTACTCCTTCAAGCATCAATGCCGCCGTCGCCTTGGCACTGCCCACGACGCCGGGAATGCCGGCGCCCGGATGCGTGCCGGCGCCGACGAAATACATGTTGCTGATCGCATCGTCGCGATTGTGCACGCGGAACCAGGCGCTTTGCGTCAGGACCGGCTCCAGGCTGAACGCGCTGCCCAGATGCGCGTGGAGATCGCGCGAGAAATCGGCGGGGGTGTAGCTGAACTTGGTGATGATCCGATCGTGGATGTCGGGGATCAGCCGCCGACCGACCTCATCAAGGATGCGCTTTTCCAGGATCGGCGCGACGCGGTCCCAATCCTCCGGGAACTTGCCCTGATGCGGCACCGGCGCCAGCGCGTAGAAGCTCGAGCAGCCCTCCGGCGCGAGGCTCGGATCGGTGACGGTCGGATGGTGCAGGTAGAGCGAGAAATCCTCGCTCAGCACGCCATGGTCATAGATGTCGGACAGCAGGCCTTTGTAGCGCGGGCCGAACAGGATCATGTGGTGCGGGATGCCGGGCCAGGTGCCCTTGATCCCGAAATGCACCACGAACAGCGAGGGCGAGAACTTCTTCCGTTCGAGCCGCGCCGCGGTGCGGGCCGCCGCGCGCGATCCGCTGAGCAGATCGCGATAGGTGTGGACGATATCGCCGTTGGAGGCGACCATGTCCGCCTCCTGCCGCCAGCCGCTTCGCGTGCGCACCGCGGTCACCCGATCACCCAGCGTTTCGATCTCCTCCACGGCGTCGCCCAGCCGCAGCGTGCCGCCGAGCCGCTCGAACAGCGCCACCATGCCGGCCACCAGCCGGTTGGTGCCGCCGCGCGCGAACCACACGCCGCCGTCGCGCTCCAGCTTGTGGATCAGCGCGTAGATGGCGCTGGTCGTCATGGGATTGCCGCCCACCAGCAAGGTGTGGAACGACAGCGCCTCGCGCAGCTTCTCGCTCTTCACGAACGAGGACACCATCGAATAGACCGACCGCCACGCCTGATATTTGGCGAGCGCTGGCGCCGCCTTGATCATGGAGGCGAAGTCGAGAAACGCGACATGGCCGAGCTTTTCATAGCCCTCGCGGTACACGCCGGCCGAATAATCAAGGAACTTGGCATAGCCCTCGACATCGGCCGGATCGAGCTTCGCGATCTCGGCGCGCAGCAGCTTGTCATCGTTGGTGTAGTCGAAATTGGTGCCGTCGGGCCAGTTCAGCCGGTAGAAGGGCTGCACCGGCTCCAGCGCGACGTCGCGGCTCATGTCGTCACCGCTCAGCGCCCAGAGTTCGGCGAGACAGGCGGGGTCGGTGATGACGGTGGGTCCGGCATCAAAGGTGAAGCCATCCTGCTGCCAGACATAGGCGCGGCCGCCGGGCTTGTCGCGCGCCTCCAAGATGGTCGTGGAAACGCCTGCCGATTGCAGGCGGATGGCGAGCGCCAGCCCGCCGAACCCGGCGCCGATGATGATTGCGCGGCTGCTCATGAAGCGTTCCTGATCACGCGAAGGGCACGGAAGATGGGCACCGGCGGCCGCCCTGCCAGCACGCGGAGCTTGTCCCTGGTGGTCGAACGGGCGGCGTAGAAGCGCGCGATCAGCCGGGGATGCAGTCGATAGAAGCGCTCAAGCACCTTGTAGCGCACGTCCGGATCGGCCGCGCGGAACAGCATGGCATCGAGCATGCGATAGAAGCGCCGCTCGTCCCAGCGCGCGCGGGCATAATCATGCGTCAACGCGTGCAACCCTTCGCCGCTGAGATCACTGGCCTCCGCGATGCGCACGGCCAGGCGGACGGCATCGGGCAGCGAATACCCCGTGGTGGGATGAAAGAGCCCGGCCCGCGCCCCGGCCTTTGCGACCTTCGCCCCGCCCCAGCGCCAATAGCCTTCGAAGTCGCCGCCGATCACCACCGGCAGCGCGCCCTTTTCCTCACGCCCGCCGACCGTCGCGGCCCATCCCTTCGACTCGGCATAGACATCGATCCGGCGGTTGAGCGCACGCACGTTCAGCGAGGCACTGTCGCTGTAGTAAGTATCTTCAACAAACACCTGCGTCGGGGAAAATGGCAGCAGGTAAACGAAGCGATAGCCATCATGTTGCGCGACGGTGGCATCCATCACGACCGGGCGCTCGACCCCGTGACCGGCCGGCACGTCGAGCAGCCGGCCGACGAATTTCTGCCAGCCGACCTCCAGCATCGAAAGGTCCCCGGCGCCGCGCGCGTCGATCACGCCCGTCGCCTCGATCCGCTCGCCATCCGCCAGCACGACGGCGGTCGGGCTGCAGGCCAGTACCTTGCAGCCGGTCATGATCGATTCGGCGGGCAACGCGCCGCGCACCACCTGATCGAAGCGATCGGATTCGATCGAATAATAGGGCTGGGCGATGGTGCGCGCATGCGCCGGGAAGG
Organism: Sphingomonas sp. CCH5-D11; assembly: GCF_001557395.1. Classification (NCBI taxonomy): domain Bacteria; kingdom Pseudomonadati; phylum Pseudomonadota; class Alphaproteobacteria; order Sphingomonadales; family Sphingomonadaceae; genus Sphingomonas; species Sphingomonas sp. CCH5-D11. Next base: position 19,656 of record NZ_LSKH01000173.1, read on the forward strand.
CGACGTCATAGGTCGGCCAGGCATGGCTGACGAGCGGCGTCAGCAGCCAGCGATCCTCCTTGTCGACATCGCCATCGAAGAAGGACCAGACATGGTTGCCGCCCAGCGTGTCGCCGCCCTCGACCAGGCGGATCTTCACCTCGGGCCGGCGCGCCGCCAGCGCCATCGCGATCAGCCCGCCCG
>NZ_LSKH01000174.1:0-228 GCF_001557395.1 Sphingomonas sp. CCH5-D11
CCCCCGCCTCCAGCCGCACCGCGCCGGCGTTGGTCTGGCCGTCGAGAAAGGCGTCCAGCGTGATCGCCGGCTCGTCATGCGCTTCATCGTCGCGGAAACGCAGCAGATTGTCGTGGGTCATGTCGGTCATGGTCACTCGTCACCCTCCCGCTTGCGGGAAGGATGGCCTTCGAAATTCCCCTCCCGCTTGAGAGAGGGGGTGGGGGCGGGCGTGTGGCTGGCGTGGGT
>NZ_LSKH01000175.1:0-6187 GCF_001557395.1 Sphingomonas sp. CCH5-D11
GCTCGGAGATGTGTATAAGAGACAGGCCTTATGCCGTGGTGGAGGATGCGGTGCTCGCGCGCTGGGGCGGAACGGGCATCGACGGGCGCGAAGGGCGCGTGCGCATCGTGCTGCACGATGCGGGCGAGCGGCCGGCGCGGCTGCGCGCATTGAGCGCCGCTGTTGAAGGGGCGGCGACGGCGCTGTCGGGTGACATCGGCGACGGGTGGCGCGTGGTGGCGGTGCGGCTGCTGGGCGGCCGGACACAGCGCAGCGGCGGCGGCAGTAGCGGTGCTGTCGGGGATCGCTGGACGGCCACGCGGGAATTTGCGGTCAAATTGTATCGGGAGGGATGACGATGGCGGTGGAGAAAGGTTCGGCCTTCCTGCTGAAGGTAGGCGACGGCGCGGCGACGCCGGCATTCGCGACAGTGGCGGGCATGCGCACGACGCAGCTGAGCATCAACGGCGAGGCAGTGGTGGTGACGCACAAGGGATCGGGCGGCTGGCGCGACCTGCTGTCCGGCGCGGGCGTGCGCAGCGTCAGCGTGTCGGCGGCGGGTGTGTTCACCGGATCGGCGGCAGAGACGCGGGTGAAGAACAATGCGCTGGCCGGCACGATCGACGATTACCGGCTGAGCTTCGAAAGCGGAGAGACGCTGACCGGCCGGTTCCTGGTGACGCGGCTGGACTATGCCGGGGATTTCAACGGTGAGCGCAGCTACACGGTGAACCTCGAGAGCTCCGGCCCGGTGGTGGCGGCATGAGCGGGGCGCAGCATGTCGCCAATGCCGCGCGCGGCGAGGCGGCCATACGGATCGGTGGCGAAGCGCTGGTGCTGCGGCCGAGCTTCGCGGCGCTGGTTGCTGCCGAAACCGAACTGGGGCCGCTGTTCGGGCTGGTGGAGCGGGCCGCGGAGGGGCGGCTGGCGCTTGGTGAGATGGTGGCGCTGTTCTGGCACTGCCTGCGCGATCGGCCGGAGGCGCTGACGCGCGATGCGTTTGGCGATGCGGTGGCGGCGCAGGGGCTGACCGCCGCGCTGCCCGCGCTGAAGGTGCTGCTGGGGCAGATACTGGCGGGGCGATGACCTTCGCCCAGAGTGCCGTGCGGTTGGCAGGCTGCGCCGGCGTGGCGTTCGGCTGGGCCCCGGACGCCTTTTGGCGGGCCACGCCGGCCGAACTGGGTGCGCTGGTCCGCGCGCTTACCGCGCAAGAACCGATCGCGGTGCCGGATGCCGGCACGATCGCCCGGTTGAAGGAGGCTTTTCCTGATGAATGACGATTGGGAGCGCACGGTGGTGAGCGTGCGCGCCGACACCGCCGGCTTTGCCCGCGACGTGGCGGAAATGCGCGCGGCACTGGAAGGGCCGCTGGGTGCGGGAGCGGAGCGCGCCGGACGAGCGATCGAGACGACGCTGGCGCGGGCCGTGCGAACGGGCAAGCTGGGGTTCGAGGATCTGCGCAATGTCGCACTGTCGGCGCTTGGCGACATCGCCAGCAACGCGCTCCGGGCGGGGATCGGCAGCCTGCTGGGGTCTGTGGCGCCGGCTGGCGGCGGCATCACCCAAGCGCTGCTCGCCGCGCTGGGCGCGCCCGGCCGGGCGACTGGTGGCCCGGTCTCTCCTGGCCGCCCGTTCTGGGTGGGTGAGCGCGGGCCGGAATTGTTCGTGCCGACCGCCAGCGGGACGGTGCTGCCGACGCCCACCGGCAGCAGCCGCGACGTGCGGGTGACGATCAACGTGAATTCCGCGAGCGACGCGGCCCCGGCCGCTTTGGCACGCTCCAGCCGCCAGGTGGCGCGCGCGGTGAAGGCGGCGCTTGCCGGCATGGAGGACTGACATGGCGCATTGCCTGGTGCCGCAGCGTCAGCCGCATCACGTATCGGACGTGATCTCGCGGTTCGACCCACGTTTCTGGACGGTCAACTTTCCTCGCCCGATGATGGCGGCCGTGACGACCAGCGCGCCCGATGCGCTGCGCGTGGACTGCGCCTTTTACCGCAAGAGCGATCTTGCCGGCCTGATCTGGGAGGCGGAGGACCGACACGACCATCCGCTGCTCGCCTATGACACGGAGCGGGACTTCCGAACATGCCGCCTGTCATTTCGCTGGCGATCGGCCGGTGTGCGGGCGCTGGATGCGCGACATGGCCCGGTGCTGACGATCGAGGGGCGGGATGCGTCCGGCCTGCCGCGATCCTGGTATGTGCGGTTGTGGAATTATGCCCTGGGCACGCCGAACGATGCGCTGATCACGATCGATTTCGCCGATGTGACCGGCGGATTCCTGCTGCCGGACGAGGCGGATCCGGTGTGGGCGGGCGACGTGGATCGCATGTTCATTTCTCTGGTGGCGTCGGACCATGACGGGAGCGACGCCATGCTCGAGGCGCTGGCAGAGGGCTGGGCCGAGCTGAGCGAGATCCGGTGCACCGGGCCGGGATCGGTGATCGGCATCGGGGATGCGGTGCTGCCGGAACATGCGCTGAAGATCGCGAGCGGCTATGACGACAGTTATCACCTGACGCCGGCACGGCTGCTGCGCAACGTGCTTCACCTCGGCTATCGCGGGGCGATCGTCCATTATGTGGGCATGAGCCATTATTTCCGGCTCAATGGCATGCTCAAGGTGGCGGACGGGCTGAACCTGCCGTGCCAGGCGTGGCATCGCTCCTTCGCCGAACAGGCGCAGGCGCTGGGCCAGGACGTGATCTGGTCGCTGTCCTACGAGTTGTTCGACGCGCACTGCCCGGAAGATTGGAAGCAGCGGCGGGCGGACGGTGCGCCGGCGCTGACCGGGTGGGAGCCGCCCTCCACCTTGCTGTCCCCCGCCAATATAGCGGCGATGGCCTATCTCCAGACGATCGCGCGCGCCTTTGTGGCGATCGGCACCGCAGCGGGCCTTGCGCCCCGGTTCCAGGTGGGGGAGCCGTGGTGGTGGGTGACGGCGGACGGGCAGCCGTGCCTGTATGATGCCCAAGCCGTGGCGTCGTTCGACCCGGTGCCGATCCCGACCGTCCAAGGCGTCCTTTCAGGGGAGCAGCGTGCCACGCTGGATGCGGCGGGCGCAATGCTGGCGGCATCGACGGCGGCGCTGTGCGCGGCCGTCCGCGAGGATCATCCGGGCTGCGAAACGCACCTGCTCACCTATCTGCCGACCGTGCTCGACGCGCGCGCGCCCGAGGCCAAGCGGATGAACATGCCTCTGGGCTGGGCCAGCCCGGCATTCGATGTGCTTCAGCTGGAGGATTACGACTGGGTCACGGCCGGCGACGCGGCATCGACGCGCGATGGGGTGGCGCTGGCCGAGGCGCGGCTGAACTATCCGCCGGAGCGGCAGGATTACCTCAGCGGCTTCGTCCTGCGGCCGAGCGACAGGGCGCAGTGGCGCGCGATCGATGCGGCCGCCGTGACGGCGCTGGGGCGCGGGGTGCGCGGTGTTCATGTCTGGGCGCTGCCGCAGGTGATGCGCGACGGCTTCGTACACTGGGGATCGCTGGAAGAGGGGGAGGATGCGGTGGACGCGTTCGATGATGTGCTGTTCCCGCTGGCGCTGGGAGCGGAGGCGGAGGTGACGCCGGAGTTTTCCACGGCGGTGATGACGGGCGCTGGCGGGCACGAAAGCCGCAACGCAAGCTGGGCGGAAGCGCGCACCCGTTATGATGCGGGGCCGGGGGTGCGCAGCGAGGCGGATATTGCGACGCTGATCGGCTTCTTTCGCGCACAACGAGGCCCGGCGCGAGCATTTCGCCTGCGCGATCCGTTTGACGCCGAAGCGAACGACGAGGCGATCGGGGCGGGCGATGGCATCAACCGCCGGTTCGGCCTGGTGAAACATTATGGCGGCGCGGCGCGGCGGATCACCCGGCCGGTCGCCGGCACGCTGGTGGTGAGACTGGACGGCGCGGCGACGCAGGGCTTTTCGCTGGAGCCGCTCGGCATCGTCGTGCTTGACGTGCCGCCTGGAGCGGGCGTGGCGGTAACGGCAAGCTTCGCCTTCGACTTGCCGGTGCGCTTTGCGGAGGACCGGCTGACCGTATCGCGCGCCACGTTCCTGGCGGGCGCCGCGCCTTCCGTTCCGCTGATCGAGGTGCGCGAGGCATGAGCGACCGGCTGACGACTCTGGCGCTGCTCTGGTTGCTGGAGCGGCGTGACGGCGTGACGATCGGGCTGACCGACCATGATCGCGATCTGGTGATCGACGGGCGCGCGTATCGCGCGGCGCCCGGGATGACACCGGCGGCGATCGAGCGCGGCGACGGGCTGGACCCCGCCGTGACCGAGGCGAGCGGGGCGTTGACCCATGCGGCCGTCACCGAGCGCGACCTGCTCGCGGGTCGATGGGACGGCGCCCGCATCACCGTGGCGGTGGCTGACTGGAGCGCGGGCGGCGCGCCGAGCGTGTTGAGCGGCGGAACCATTGGCGAGATCGAGATCGACGATCGCGGCTTCACGGGACAATTGCGCGGTCCTGCCGCGGCTCTTGAGCGAGCGGTGACGGAGGAAACCAGCGCGGAGTGTCGCGCCGCGCTGGGGGATCGGCGGTGCCGTGTGCCGATGGCGAGCCGGCGGCGCCTCGCCCGAGTGCAGGAGGTGAGTGGCATGACGCTGACGCTGGATAGCGTGGAGCCGACGCCGGATGCCTATGGCGGCGGACGGCTGCGCTGGATGAGCGGGGAGGGGCGCGGGCTGGAGGGCGCGATCAGCCAGTCGGCCGGTGCCATGCTGACCTTGCGGATGACCCCCGCGTTCCCGGTCGCGCCGGGCACTCTGGTGGAGATCACCGAAGGCTGCGACAAGAGCGTTGCCACCTGCCGCGCACGGTTCGCCAATGTCGCGAATTTTCGCGGCGAGCCTTATCTGCCGGGCATCGACCTGCTGACGCGATATCCCGGCGCATGAGCCCGGCAGATCGCGTGGCGGCGGCGGCGCAGGCGGCCGTCGGCGTGCCGTTCCGCTTGCAGGGGCGCGATCCCGAGAGCGGCCTCGACTGCGTCGGCGTGGTCGCCCTGTCCCTGGCGGCGGGCGGCCATGAAGGGCCGGTGCCGGCGGGCTATGGCCTGCGATGCGGCGATGCCGCGCGCTATCGATCATGCTGGGCCGGACTGGCCGACGCGGACGGGAGCCGCCCCGGCGACGTGCTGCTCTGCCTGGCAGGGCCGCGCCAGCTGCACCTCGCGGTCCGCACGCCTGCCGGCGTCGTACATGCCGATGCGGGACTGAGGCGCGTGGTGGAGCGACCGGGGGCGCTGCCCTGGCCCGTGCTCATGGCCTGGCGAATAGGGGAAAGCTGATGGCAACTCTGGTGCTGACAACCGTCGGCGGGCTGGTGGGCGGCCCGATCGGCGCCGCGCTTGGCGGCATGATCGGGCAGGCCGTCGATCGAAACGTCCTGTTCAAACCCAAGGGACGGCAGGGGCCGCGGCTGACCGAATTGTCGGTGCAGACGTCGAGTTACGGCCAGCCGATCGCGCAATTGTTCGGGCGGATGCGAGTGGCGGGGCAGGTGATCTGGGCGGCGGACCTGGTGGAGCACCGGCAGCAGCAGGGCGGCGGAAAGGGGCAGCCGAGCCTTACCAGCTTCTCCTATTCCGCAAGCTTCGCCGTCGCTCTTTCCAGCCGCCCGATCCTTGATGTCGGGCGCATCTGGGCGGATGGAAACCTGCTGCGCGGAGCGGCCGGCGACTGGAAGGTCGCGACCGGCTTTCGCCTGTATCACGGCGACGAGGAACAGGCGCCCGACCCGATGATCGCGAGCGCCGAGGGGCTGGACCTCGCGCCGGCGCATCGCGGGCTTGCCTATGCCGTGTTCGAGAACCTGCCGCTGGAGCAATTTGGCAACCGCATTCCCTCGCTCACCTTCGAGGTGATCGCCGATGCAGGGCCGGTGTCGGTCGGCAGCATCGCGCGTGCGCTTGGCGGCGGTGCCTTGACGGGCGCGGGGCCGCAGCAGCTTCTCGACGGCTTTTCGGCTTATGGCGACAGTGCGCGCGGCGTGATCGAGACGCTGGCCGAGGTGTCGGGCGCCTGGTTTGCGCCGGCAGGCCACGGCGTATCGATGCGGGCGGACACGGCTCCGACGCGCACCGTGCCGGACGACGGACGATCGCGCCGCCTGGCACCGGCCGAGCGCGTGCCGCGATCCATGCTCGTCTCCCATTATGATCCGGCGCGTGACTGGCAGGCGGGCGCGCAGCGCGCGGTGCGGCCC
>NZ_LSKH01000176.1:0-2315 GCF_001557395.1 Sphingomonas sp. CCH5-D11
CCGCCCGGCGAGCCTCCCGCCTGCGCCGCCCCCGACACCGCGATTATCGCCGCCGCCATCATCGCGGACCCCAGCACCGCCAGCAGGGCGTGACGCGCCATGCTCACCACCGATATTGCAGCCGCGCGATCACGCTGCGGCCCTGGCCGTAATAGCAGGCCGATGTCGCGGTGCAGGTCGCGACAAAGCGCTTGTCGGCGATGTTGCGCGCGTTGACCGACATGGTGACGCCCGACAGTTCCGGATTGGCGACGCCCAGGTCGTAGCGGACGAACAGGTCGAACAGCGTGTAATCGGGGATGCGCAGCGTGTTGTTGGTCTCGCCCCAGCTCTTGCCGGTGTAGCGCACGCCGCCGCCGAAGCCGAGCCCGGCCAGCCCGCCGGACCGGATCCGCTGGTCGACGAACAGCGAGGCGAGCCATGACGGCACCTGCGCCAGGTCATTGCCCTCCTGCTGCAGCGGGCCGGACACACCCGGCACGGTATAGGTCGCGTTGCTTTCGGTGATCTCGCTCCACTGGCGCGATCCGGCGGCGATCACCGCCATGCCCCAGGGCAGGTTCGCCTTCGCCTCCAGCTCCACGCCGCGGATGCGCCCCTCGCCCGTCTGCACCTGGCAGGTGCTGGTGCCGCATAGCGTGCCATTCGGATCGGGCGTGACGATATTCTGCTGCGTGATCTGATATCCGCCTAGCGTCACATAGATGCCGCGCCCGCCCTGATAGCGGATGCCGCCTTCCCATTGCTGCCCGGTGGTGGGCACGAAGGGCTCGCCGTTCAGGCTGGACGAGGGGTCGCTCACCTGCGGCAGGAAGCTGGTGGCATAGCTGACATAGGGCGCCAGGCCCGACGGATGCAGATACACCGCGCCCGCGCGCCAGGTGAACTTGTCGTTCTTGTTGATGTAGCGGCGGTTGTTGACCGGGTTGAACGTATCGTCCTCCGCCCAGTCGTACCGCCCGCCCAAGGTGACGCGCAGGTCGCCCCAGGAAATCTGGTCCTGCAGGTACACGCCCTTCTGCGAGCTGACCGTTTCGGTATAGATCTGCGGCGACAGGGCGCCCGCGAAACCGGCGCTGCCGCGCGACACCGGGTTCAGAATGTCCAGCACCGGCAGCACCAGCGCGCCGTTCACCAGGTCGCGATAATGCTCCCATTCGGTGTGGAAGTAATCGAATCCGCCCAGCAGCACATGCTCGGCCGGCCCGGTGTTCACCCGCGCCTCCAGCTGCGTGTCGGTTGCCCAGCCGTCGGATTCGCCCACGCCCTGCACGGCGCGCCGGTTGATCGTCTGGTTGGGAATACAGCCGCGGATGTTCGCCGGGCAGGCCGTCAGCGTGTCGCCGGACAGCACCACCACGCGGTACAGCGTTTCCAGCCGTGTGTAGCGCGTGTTGTTGCGCAGCGCGAAGCGCCCGTCGCCGAAGCGCTGCTCGAAGAAGCTGGCGGCGAGATACTGGTTGCGGTCGAACGTGTTCCAGCCCGGCTCGCCGATGTTCGCGTCCTGGTCGATATAGCCGCCGTTCGCCGATACCAGGGTGCCGATGCGCGGCAGGAACTGGAAGGTCGCGCCGCCCTCGTCGCGCTGGTGCTGGCCCAGCAGCGTCCATGTGGTGTTGTCGCTCGGGCGCCAGGTGATGCTGGGCGAGATATATTGCCGCCCGATCTTCACGTCATCGACCTGCGTCTCGCCATAGCGGGCGAGCGCCACCACGCGCGCGGCCAGCGTATCGCTGAGCGGCCCGGTCACGTCCGCCGCGCCCTGATAGGTCCATTTTTCCAGATCAGTGACGCCCCAGCCCTGCAGCAGCACCTCGCCATGCGGGGTGAAGCTGGGCCGCTTGGTCACGATGTTGACGATGCCGCCGGGCGCCGACTGGCCGTAAAGCGCGCCGGACGGGCCCTTCAGCACCTCGATCTGCTGAAGCGCGAACGTGTCGAAGCCGGGGCGCGTCCACTGCCCGCCGGTGGGCAGGCGAAGCCCGTCGACGAAATTGTTGTTGGACGAAAACCCGCCCGCGCCAAAGCCGCGCACCGACACTTCGTCGACCCGGCTGTCGAGCCCGAACGCCTCTGCCTGCACGCCGGCGGTATAGCTCAGCGCATCGGCAATGGTCGGCGAGGCGCGCAGGTCGATCTCGTCGCGGCTGATGACGGAAATGGTTTGCGGCGATTCGATGATCGGCGTGTCGGTCTTGGTGGAGGAACTGGCGGTCGACTGGCCGGTCGCGGTGACGATGATGTCGCCACTCTGCACCCCGGGCGTCGCCGCCTCTTCCGTCTCGCGCTGCTGCGCCGACCCGGGCGCCGCCTGC
>NZ_LSKH01000177.1:0-2079 GCF_001557395.1 Sphingomonas sp. CCH5-D11
CCCCCAGCAGCTGCGGCAGGAGGATGATCGACACCGCCTCGAACATCGGCACGGCGAACAGGAACATCATCGCCGACCCGTGCAGCGTGAACAGCTGATTGTAGGTCGAGGCGCTGGTGATCGTGCTTTCCGGCATGGCAAGCTGGGTGCGCATGATCAGCGCCAGCACGCCGGCGAACAGCATGAAGCAGAAGGCGGTCAGCGTGTACCAGACGCCCACGGCATTGTTGTTGGTATCCGTCCAGCGCAGGAACAGCCCGCGCGGCGGCGCCCAGACGGCGCGCAGCCGTTCCTCCTGGGCGCGGCGCAGCTCGGGATCGTCCTGATCGTGCAGGCTCAACGCAGCTCTCCCAGATAGCGCGCGATGGCGCTCGCCTCCGCCTCGCTCATGTGCGGAAAGGCCGGCATGCGCGCGCCGGGCTTCGCTTCGGATGGATGGCGGATGAAGCGGGCGACCGCGGCCGGGTCCATCGGCAGGGTACCGGCGCCAACCGTGCGGCGGGCGGCGAAATGGGTGAGATCCGGCCCGATCAGCCCGCGCTCGCCCGTGCCGCGGATCTGGTGGCAGCCGCCGCAGCCGTAGCTGGCGAAAAGCGCCCTGCCCTCACCCGACGCGCCCGCCCCGCCTGACGCCCCGGCCGCGGCGCGCGCGGGCTGCCGCTCCGCCGCGAGCCAGCGGTCAAAGGCGGCGGGCTCCATGGCGATCACCTCGAATGCCATCAGCGCATGCGAGAGCCCGCAGAATTCGGTGCACTGGCCGCGAAACAGCCCCGGCTTCACCGCGCGCACGGGGAGTTCGTTCACCCGGCCGGGGATCATGTCCATCTTGCCGGCAAGACCGGGAATCCAGAAGGCGTGCACCACGTCGCCGCCGTGAAGCCGGAAGCGCACCGTGCGGCCGACCGGGATGCGAATGGCATTGGCAGCGTCGACCGGCGCGGCGTCGGGCGGATGATAGCGCACGCGCCACCAGAATTGCTCCCCCGTCACGTCAATGGTGAGATCGCCGGGTCCGGTCGGGCGCGGCTTCATCGCCGGCAGGCTGTAGATGAGGAGGCCGAGCAGCAGGATCGACGGCAGCACCGCCCCCGCCACCACGATCAGCCGCTCGCCGCCGCGCAGCGACAGCGACCCTTCCGGCGCGCGCACCGCCCAGCGGAACAGCAGCAAGAGCGCCGCCGCAATGACCAAAGCGCCGATCACCATCACCAGCGACAGATGCGCGATGCCGGCCGCTTCCTCGCCAAAGGTGTCCAGCGCGGACTGGTGCCGGTTGCAGCCGGCGAGCGCGAGCAGGGCGAAAGCGGGCAAAGCAGGAGCGAACGGCAGGCGCCAGTCGCGCTTGCCGCCTTGGCTGCCGAAAATGATCGTTCTGCCCCCCAGCGCTGTCACCCGTTTCCCACTTCTTCCGCCCGGAGGCGGGCCCCTGAACCGCCGGCTGTGTCGCCGGTCGTGTGTCGACGCCCGATTGACCGCGCGCGGGGCGGATTGGTTCCCCCGGCAACATAATTTCACGCAACATCAAGCCGGGTCACGGAGGTATGCCGCCGGACAAAGGGCCATGGCCGAACGGGCATTCTTCGTATCGCAGGCGGAACCTTCATGCCCCCGCCCGCTGCCCCGGGATGGGTATTCAGCGCGCTATCCCAAGCGCCTAATTACCGGTGCATCATGCGCAAATTCGCGAAAACCATCGACGGTGGCTATTCGGACGATGTGATCGTCGGCACCAGTCTCAACGATCTGATCCGCGCCCGCGCCGGGGCGGACCGCGTGGACGGGGGCGACGGCGACGACGATATCTATGGCGGCGACGGCCATGATTATCTGATCGGCGGCGCGGGGCTCGACTATCTGTATGGCGAGAACGGCAACGACCGGCTGGACGGCGGCTATGGCAAGGACCGGCTTATCGGTGCGAGCGGCAACGACATTCTTTCCGGCGGGGACGATGACGACCATCTCGACGGCGGCATCGGGCATGACCGCATCCTTGGCGATGCGGGCAACGACCTCATCTATGGCGGTGACGGGCGCGACTATCTGGACGGCGGCTATGGCGACGACATCATCTATGCC
>NZ_LSKH01000018.1:0-51337 GCF_001557395.1 Sphingomonas sp. CCH5-D11
GGCTGAAGGGGGGCGGGCGCGATCATGCCGCGCGCCGGCGTTCCTGGAGAATCCGACCGTCCAGCATGTTGACCACGCGACTGGCGTAATCGGCATGGGCGGGCGAGTGGGTGACCATCACGATGGTCGATCCTTCCGCGTTCAGCTGCTGCAGCATGCGCATCACCTCCTCGCCATGATTGGTATCAAGATTGCCGGTCGGCTCGTCGGCCAGGATCAGCTTGGGCGTGGCAACCAGCGCGCGGGCCACCGCCACGCGCTGCTGCTGGCCACCGGAAAGCTGGCTGGGGCGATGGCGGGCGCGGTGACCGATGCCCACGCGGTCCATTACCTCCTCCGCCCGCGAGCGCCGCTCCTTGGCGGAGACGTCGTGATAGAGCAGCGCCAGTTCGATATTGTCGCGCACGGTCAGCTCGTCGACCAGATTGAAGCTCTGGAAGATGAAGCCGATGTGCGCCTTGCGGAACGCCGCGAGCTTCGCCTCGCCCAGGCCGGCGACCTCCGTGCCATCGAAGACATAGGAGCCGCTGGTCGGGCTATCGAGCAGGCCGATGACGTTGAGCAGCGTCGATTTGCCGCACCCGGACGGTCCCATGATCGCGACGAATTCCCCCGCGGCGATATCCAGGTCGATCCCGTCCAGCGCCACCGTCTCGACGCTGTCGGTGCGATACAGCCGCATCACGTCACGCATCCGAAGCATCAAATATCCTTTCCTTGGGTGAGATCGAGCGCGTCCTTGTCGGCGAACCCGGTGTAGGGGGAGGTGATCACGCGCTCGCCCGGCGTGAGCCCGTCGAGCACCTCGACATGATCCTGATTGCGGCGGCCCAGCCGAACAGGGCGCTTCACTGCGGAGCGGCCATCGGGCGCCACCACGAACACCCAGGCGCCACCCGTATCGTTGTAGAAGCCGCCGTTCGGGATCAGCACCGCGGACGCAGGATCGCTGAGCGTCAGCCGCGCCTGCACCGTCTGGCCGCGCTGCAGCCGTTCCGGCTCCGCACCGACGAACTGAAGCTCGATCTGGAACTGGCCGTTCTGCACCTGGGGGAAGATCTTGGTGACGCGCGCCAGGTGGGTACGGCTGCCGGCATCGATCCGCGCCTTCTGCCCCACTTCCACACGGCCCAGGAAGAACTCATCCACGCCGGCCTGCAGCTTGTTGCGGCCGGGTGAATCGATCTGGCCGATCCGCTCGCCCGGCGACATCGACTGGCCGACCTGGATCGAAAAGCCGGACAATTGCCCCGCGACCGGCGCGCGCAGGTTCAGCGCGTTGAGATTGGCGCGAGCCAGCTCCAGCCCCGCCTGAAGCGAGGCCGTGGAGGCGCGCTGCTGCGCAAGCTGGCCGCGTTGCAGCTTGTCATCCGTGCTGCGGCCCTGACGCACCACGGCGAGCCGCTGGCGCTCGTAGCGCAGCTGGTCGCCCGTATCGGCGAACTGCCGGCCGGCGATGAAGCCACGCGCTGCCAGCGGCGCCTCGCGATCGAACTGGCGCTGCGCCTTTTCCAGCGCGAGCTGCGCCTCCAGCACGGCGCGCTCGTTCAGCACGCGGGTCTGTGCGAGCGAAAGCTCCTGCGCGCGCATGTTGTTGATCTGCTGCTCGACCTCCGTCTGGCGCGCGAGCGTCGACAGTTGCAGCTCCGCATTCGACAGGATCGCGATCGGCTGGCCCGCGGCAAGCATGGTGCCATCCTCCACCAGCACCTTTTCGACCCGCCCGCCCTCGATCGCGTCGATATACACGGTAAGCAGCGGGGTCACTCGGGTGCGCAGCGGGATGTAATCCTCGAACGTACCACGCTGCACCGACGCGATCGTCAGCCGGTCTGCGGCGATCGACTGCGTGCTGCCGCGGGGCACGATCCACCAGATCAGCAGAATGATGGCGATCAGCCCAAGTGCCGCACCGGCGATCACCCAGGAGCGCGGCAGGCGCTTGCGCACCACGACCCTGTCCATGCCGCTGCCCGACACGGCGCGCGGCTCCGCCGGATGGTCTTTCGGCATGTGCACGACGCTCATCGCGTCCGGATCCGAACGGAAGTGTGCGAAATCGGACGGTTCACATCGCCACCGCGATGCTGAGGTGCGGCGTTACGACCGACAGTGAGATCGTCGGCGTTGAAGCATTGGCGGGCGCTCGTGCGAGAGCGACACCAGCGACCACGACAGCGGCGAGCAACAGCAAACGGGGAAGGAGCACCTTGGTCATGATCGGCCCCTTGCAGGCCGCGTGCCAGTTGGCTCAACGCGTGTTGCCGAAGCGGCTCAGGTTCGATCGACAGGATCGGTGAAGCTAAGGGTATGGGCCGATCCGCACACCGGAAAATTCCCGACTTTTCGGATCCGCACGCCAAGAATTAGGATAGAGCGCCGGCATGAAAAACGGCGGAAATCAGCTAAGAGCTTGAGAAACTGTGCTTTGCCCGGGCTGGCACAAGACTTGATTGTTCAAAGTCGAACAGTAGCTGTACGAGAGCGGACGGGATGGGGCCTGAATTCGATCGCTGCGTGATCGTCGACGATGACGACGATATCCTGCTGGCAGCGCGATTGCTGCTGCGGCCGCTCTTTCGCGAGGTGCTGACCGCGCGAACGCCGGAGGAGGCACTGCCCGAGATCGAGGAGCGCGCGCCCGATGTGGTGCTGCTGGACGCGAACTTCGCGCGGGGCGCGACCGACGCCAGCGAAGGGCTGGAGTGGCTCGATCGGCTGACCGCGATTGATCCGGAAATGGTGGTGGTAATGATCACCGCGCACGCCGGCGTGCATGTCGCGGTGGCGGCGATGAAGCGCGGCGCGACGGATTTCGTGCCCAAGCCATGGTCCAACGATCGTCTGCTCGCCACCGTCCGAACCGCTGCCGCGCTTCGCCGCTCCCGCAGCGCAGCGGGGGCGCCGCAGCCGGCGCCCGCGTCCAAGTCCCCGTTGCTGGGGCATTCGCCGGCGATGGCGCGGGTCCATTCACTGATCGACCGGGCGGCGCCGACCGATGCCAATGTTCTGGTGCTGGGCCAGAACGGGACGGGCAAGGAAGTGGTCGCGCGCGAGCTGCACGCCCGATCGCTGCGCGCGACCAAGGTGCTTCAGACGGTGGATCTTGGCGCGATCGCCACCGAGCTGATCGACAGCGAATTATTCGGCCATGTGAAAGGTGCGTTCACCGACGCCAAGGCCGATCGCATCGGGCGCATCCAGGCGGCGGACGGCGGCACCTTGTTTCTGGACGAGATCGGTAACCTGCCCCTCCACCTGCAACCCAAGTTGCTGACCGCGCTGGAGCAGCGGCAGGTGACGCCGGTGGGCGCGAACAAGCCGGTGAAGGTGAACATCCGGGTGATCGCCGCCACCAACATGCCGCGCGAGCGGCTGATGGACGAACGGCTGTTCCGCCAGGATCTGCTCTATCGCCTGAATACGGTGGAGATCGCGCTGCCGCCGCTGGCGGAGCGACCCGAGGACGTGATCGAGCTGACCGAGCATTTCCTCGCCCATTACGCCGCGCGTTACGAGCGCCCCTGCCCGGTGCTGAGCGATGCCGCGCGCGTCGCGCTGATCGCGCATGACTGGCCCGGCAACGTGCGCGCGCTGCGCCATGCGGTGGAGCGCGCGACCATTCTCGCCGCCCGTCCTGTTCTTGAGCCCGAGGATTTCGGCCTCGAAGCGGGCATGCACCGCGCCGTCGCTCATCACCCGAGCAGCCCGCCGCCGGATCTGAACCTGGACCGGGTGGAACGGCGGCTGGTGGAGGAGGCGCTGCGCAAGCACGGCTACAACATCACGCTCGCCGCCGGCGAATTGGGGCTTTCACGGGCGGCTCTCTATCGGCGCATGGAAAAGCATGGGCTTTGACCGGCGCTTCACGCTGGGCCTGATCTTCCGCATATCGGTGCTGCTGCTGGCGCTGATGGCGGTGGTTTGGGCTTTCCGCACGCCGTCGCTGGTGATGGTGCGGGTGGTGACGATCGGCATTTCGATGCTGGCCGCGCTGACGCTGTGGCGGCATGTCGCGCGCACCAATCTGGAACTGGCGCGCTTCCTCGAGGCGGTACGGCTGGGCGATTTCGCCGCGCACTTTCCCGAGGCGGGCGGCGCCGGCTTCGGCACGCTGGGCGCGGCGCTGAATGACACCATCCGGCGCCTGCGCGAACAGCGCGGGCAGACGGATGCCGAGCTGCGGTACAAGGACGCCCTGATCGACGACATGCCGATTGCGCTGCTGACGATCGATGGCGGCCGCGTGGAGCCCGGCAACAAGGCCGCGCGGGCGCTCTTCACCCGGCACAGCGGCGTCAGGGCGGAAGATTACGCCACCTATGGCGCCACATTCGCTCGGCGCTTGGCCGACGAGGATGCGGCCGGCGAGGAGATGCTGATCCTGAACCTGGACGGGCGTGCCAAGCGAACCCTGGTGCGTCAGGCGACGCTAAATCGCCTGGGCCGGCGGACCCGCGCCGTGGTGGTCCAGCCGGTGCAGGAAACGCTGGATGCCGTGGAAATGGCGGCGCAGACCGACATCATTCGCGTCCTGACGCATGAAATCCTGAACTCGCTGACACCGGTCATGTCACTGGCGCAGACGACTGCGACGCTGCTGTCTAATGAGCATGTCGATGCCGCCCGGATTGCCGACGCGCGCGAGGCCGCCAACACCTTGGCGCGCCGCACGCAGGGCCTCGGTCATTTCATCGACAGTTATCGCGTCGTCGCGCGCGAGCCGACGGTGGTGCAGCACGCGTTTCCGGCGACCGAGTTCGCGGAGGAACATGCCCGGCTGTTCCGCGCCGAATGGCCCGACGTGGCATTGCAGGTGAAGGCCGATCCGCTCACCATTCACGGTGACCGGGCGCTGCTGTCGCAATTGCTGCTGAACCTGATGCGCAACGCCGCGCAGGCGGCCAGCGAGCACCGCCCCGACCCGCAGGTGACGCTGACCATCGCGCCAGCCCGCCCGGTGTTGGTCGAGGTGGCGGACAATGGCCCGGGCGTGCCCGCGAAGCTGCGACAAGAGGTGTTCCTGCCGTTCTTCACCACCCGCGCGAAGGGCACGGGGGTGGGGCTGAACCTCGCGCGACAAATCGCGGTGGCGCATGGCGGCACGCTGGAGGTGCATGATGCGCCCGGCGGCGGCGCGCTGTTTCGCCTGCTCCTGTGATGCGCCTTCGCCCGCTCAGGAGGCACTGAGCGGGCGCCTCACGTCAGCGAAGCCAGGCGAAGGCGCTGGCGAGCCGGGCCGTGCCGGCACCCCGGAATATATCGCCATGCGCGAACACCACGCGCTCGGGTGCAAGCGCCATCATCCTCTCGACCGCCGACCGGACGGAATCGGCACGCATCCGCAGCGCCGATCGCAGGTGAAAGGCGGTGGTGCCCGCCGTTGCGCCCGTGGCCCGCATCACGGCCGCGGTGGCCGGGCGAAGCTTTGCCGGGTCGAGATTCTCTATGAGGTCGGTCAGCACCAGCGTGCGGCTCGGGTGGTGAAAAAACCATGCTTCCTCGGAGCCGCCACCGCCATGGACGATCCCCTGCTCAATGTCCGCATTCCACGCCAGCGGGCCACCCTCGACCAGATCATTGTCGATCCGCACGCCCGATTGCTGGACCTGCGATCGCTGGCGCAACGCCGGTACGGCCCAGGTGGTGGCATCAGGAAAGGCGCGCTGCCACTCCTTCAGGAACGTCCAATGCGCCAGCGACGGCGCCACCAGGTGGCGGATCGGGCCGAGCCCACCGAGCGCCTTCGCCAGTGCCGGCGTATAACGCGTCGGCGAATGGAGCCACAGGCTGCCGTCCTTGAGGCGGATCACCGTCATGCGGATCGGCAGCTTCATGCCGAAGGCGCTGATCGGGCCACTGTCCACGATCCACAGATCATCGGCCAGCGGCTTGGGCGTGTCGAGCGGATGGTAGCCGATGTCCTCGTCTTCGCTGGCCGCGCCGCGGGCCAGGAACGCGCCGGCCGCGGTCAGGCCGATCGCAGCGACAGCTGCGCCCAGCCGCCAGCCACGGCTGGCGCGCGCGGGAGGTGTTGCTGCCCATTCCCCCGCCTCGGCCGCCGCGATCAGCGGAACGTGATTGCTGGCGGGCGCGAGTGGCGGCGCCCGCCGCTCTGACGCCTATCATGATGTCGGACTGCATTGGGCCATCCTCGCCATGCTGCTCGTGCTGGCGCTGCTGGCAACGTTTCCGAGCGCGGTTGACGCCGTTCACCTGCTGACCGGCGGATCGTGGAACGAACACGTCTCCACCGGGACTGCACTGACGGTGGCCACCATCCTGTCCGTTGTGGTCTTTCTGCTGGTGCGTTACCTGCTTGCCCTACCGACGCTGCGCATGGCGCTGACACCCGGCGCGACCAAGACCAGGCGGGTTCATGCCCGCGCGCTCACCCTGTTTCGGGCTAGCGCGGAGCATCGCACCGTCGCTGCGACGGGCGTACTCCTCTACCTCAGCCTTGACGAGCATCGCGCCGAAATCGTCGCTGATGCCGGCATCCACAGCCGTGTCTCGCCCGATGTGTGGGGCCATGCCATGGCGGTCTTGCTGGCGGCGGTGAAGGACGGGCGTCCCGGAGACGGCATGGCGGCGGCCGTCGAGGAAATCGGCGTCGTGCTGGCAGAGCATTTTCCGCGCACGGGCACCAACCCTAATGAACTGCCGGATCGATTGATCGAACTATGACGGACGAGATCCCCGCCGAAACCATGTGGGAAGGCCGCTTCATCAAGATGGTGAAGCAGGGCAAATGGGAATATGCCTCGCGATCGAGAGGGATCGGCGCTGCCGTGATCGTGGCGATCACCGATGCCGACGAGGTGATCCTGGTCGAGCAATATCGCGTGCCGCTGGGACGTCATTGCCTTGAGCTTCCGGCCGGACTGATCGGAGACGTAGAGGCAGGCGAGCCGCTGGTTGAGGCGGCCCGGCGCGAACTGGAGGAGGAGACTGGTTATCGGGCCGGCTCGATCGAACCTCTAGGCTTCTTCCATTCGTCCCCCGGCATGGTGAGCGAGGGCTTCACGCTGGTACGCGCGCGTAATCTGGTGAAGGTCGGCGAAGGCGGCGGCGATGCGGAAGAGGACATTACCGTCCACGTCGTGCCGCGCGCGACGCTCCCGGACTTTGTCGCCCGGAAACGTACCGAAGGCGCCGCGATGGACGTGAAGTTGCTGTTGCTGTTGTCGGACGCGTTGCTGGCCTGAGCAGCAGCCGGAACGCCAATAATCCGCGCCTGTTGCGCGTTCGAGGCGCTCGACATCGTCCTGCGCCCTTTCCCCGCCCGTTCGGCGCGTCTATCTCGAATTCATGCGCAAACACATCCTGATCGTGCTCGGCCTGATCATCCTTGCCGGCATTGGCATCTTCACCTGGCTGAGCTGGCCCGACAAGGCCCGGCTTGGCGTTGCCGAAGTGACCGGCCAGCGGCCGAAGATCACCGAGCCGCGCAGCCAGATGATCCCCACCGTCAAGGTGGCTGACGCGGTCGGCTGGGCGGCCGGCGCGAAGCCGCAGGTTGCGGCCGGGCTCACCGTGGCGCGTTTCGCCGAGGGGCTGGATCATCCCCGCTGGATGTATCGCCTGCCGAACGGCGACGTGCTTGTGGCGGAAACCAATTCGCCGCCGCGTGGACGCAGCTTCGTCGATCGAGTGATGCGTTACCTGATGGGGCGCGCCGGCGCCGGCGTGCCTTCCGCCAATCGCATCACGCTGCTGCGCGACGCCGATGGCGATGGTCGAGCAGAATTCCGCTCCGTGTTCATGACCGGGCTCAATTCTCCGTTCGGCATGACGCTGCTGGACGGGCAGCTCTACATTGCGAATACCGACGCCCTGGTGCGCGTCCCCTATGAAGAGGGTGCAACCAAGATTGCGGCGAAGCCCGAAATGGTGGTGAAGCTTCCTGGAGGGGAGAACCATTGGGCACGCAACGTGATCACGGCGGAGGATGGCCGCACCTTGTACGTGTCGGTCGGATCCGCCTCGAACGTTGCTGAAAAGGGGCTCGATCTCGAGCGACGCCGGGCCAACATCCTGCAAGTATGGCCCAAGGAAAAGACCTCGCGCATCTATGCCGCCGGTCTGCGCAACCCCAATGGCATGGCGATCAATCCGCAGTCCAAGCAGCTGTGGACGGTGGTGAACGAGCGCGACATGCTGGGATCCGACATCGTGCCGGATTATCTGACCGCGATCGAACTCGGCGACCACTTCGGCTGGCCGTGGTATTATTGGGGCGGCTATCCCGACAAGCGGGTCGAGCCTGCCAATCCGCAGCTTCAGCAATATTCCAAGCGGCCCGACTATGCGCTGGGGCCGCACGTCGCGGCGCTGGGCCTGACCTTCGCCGGAGACGTGAACCTGGGGCAGCGGTTCGCGCAAGGCGCCTTTATCGGGGAGCATGGTTCATGGAACCGTGTGCCGCCGTCAGGCTACAAGGTAGTGTTCGTACCGTTCACGCCGAAAGGTTGGCCCGTGTCTGGCGCGAAGCCGGTCGACATCCTAACAGGCTTCCTGAATGCCGATGGCGAGGCGATGGGGCGGCCGGTGGGGGTGATCGGGGATCGCACAGGCGCGATGCTCGTCGCCGATGACGTGGGCAACGTGATCTGGCGCGTCGCTCCGGCAGCGACGCCAGCGCGCTGATCCAAGCCTTTCTTTCCGGGCATAGCCGCACGGGCGGGCCGCCGATCCCTCCCGTGTGTCTCTGGTGATCGAAGCGCCGCGCGCGTCCAATGCGGTGGGCGACAGCAGCCGCTCTGATCGCTACCGGGGACGGATGCTACGCCGACTCATTCCCGCTCTCTTCGCTGCCTCGTTCCTGGCCGGTTGCGGCTATCCCGGAACGCCCCCTGCCCTGCCGCTTGCTACATCGCCAGCACCGCAGACCACGCTGGCCGCGCAGAACGAAATCCGTACGCCCGTGACCATCCTGGTCTCGATCGACGGCTTTCGGACAGATTATCTCAAGCGCGGTGTCACACCCAATCTGTCGCGCCTGGCGAAAGAGGGCGTGACGGGGCCAATGCGACCGTCCTTCCCCTCCAAAACCTACCCCAATCACTGGACGCTCGTGACCGGGCTCCGTCCCGATCGCCATGGCATCACAGCCAACATGATGGAGGATCCGGCCCGGCCGGGCGAGGTCTTCACCATGGCCACCGACGATCCCTTCTGGTGGAATGCCGCGCCCCCGATCTGGGTGACGGCGGAGCAGGCAGGCGTGCGCACCGCCTCCATGTTCTGGCCGGGATCAACGGTGGCTTGGGGCGGCACGCGCGCGACCGAGTGGCCGAACACGTTGACGGGCGGCGTGCGGCCGAGCGACTGGCAGGCGTTCAGCCAGCAGATGCCGGGCGAGAACCGCGTCCGCCAGGTGATCGACTGGATGCGCCGCCCTGCTGACATCCGGCCCCAGTTCGTGACCACCTATTTCGATGTCGTGGATACCGAAGGGCATCGCGGCGGTCCGGACTCGGCAGGCGTGCAGACGGCGCTGGCGGAAGTCGACCGGCAGATCGGTGAACTGGTCTCGGAATTGGCGGAGCTCGGCCAGCCTGCCAATCTGATCATCGTGTCCGACCATGGCATGGCGGCAACATCAAGCGAGCGGGTGGTTCCGCTCGATCAGATCGTTGCCGCGACCGACGCCCGGATCGTGGAGGCAGGCCCCTATGCAACTTTTGCCCCGTTGCCGGCACGGGAGGCGGCAGTCGCGTCCGCATTGCTGAAGTCGCACCCGCACATGGAATGCTGGCGCAAGGAGAACATCCCTGCGCGCTTCCACTATGGCCGCAACACACGCATCCCGCCCTTTCTCTGCCTGGCGGCGGACGGATGGGAATTGATGAAGACTGCGCCCGCCCAAAGCTACACGCGCGGCAACCACGGGTTCGATCCCATGGCGCCCAGCATGAGCGCCTTGTTCATTGCCAATGGCCCGGCCTTTGCGCGTGGGCAGACGCTACGGGCGTTTGACAATGTCGCGGTGGCGCCGCTGCTCCGCACCCTGCTACGCCTGCCGGCCGATCCAAAGCTGGACGGAACGGACGCGGTTTTCCGCCCCGTGTTGCAGAACCGATAGGAGAGAGAATGCAGTATTTCGAAGACATTGCCGTCGGCACCAAGGCGAACTTCGGCAGCTATCACGTCACGCGTGAGGAGGTGATGGATTTCGCGAGCCGCTATGATCCGCAGCCGTTCCACCTATCGGACGAAGCTGCGGCGCAGACGCATTTCGGCCGGCTCTCGGCCAGTGGCTGGCACACCTGTGCGATGGTCATGTCCATGATCGTCGCAAACCTGAAGAACAACAAGCAAGCGGGCCTTGGATCACCGGGTGTCGACGAGTTGCGCTGGCTGAAGCCCGTTTATCCGGGCGACACCCTGCGGTGCGAGACCGAAGTTATCGAAAAGCGTCAGTCGCAGTCGCGTCCAGAAATGGGCATCTTCAAGAGCCGCATGACTGTTTACAATCAGGACGATGTCGCCGTCATGTCCATGGTGTCGAACGGCTTGATCGCGACCCGCCCAGCCGCCTGAGCCGGCGCGGGCCGCGCTACAGGCCGGCGTTACCGCGGGCGCTCGGCCCCGCGCGGGTTGGCGCCGCGGCCGCCGCCGCTGCCGCTGCCGCGGTTGATACCAGGGTTGCGGGTAAAGCCCGGGCTCCGGTTGAACCCCGGCGTACGCACGCCATCTGCGCGATTTTCTCGCCGCAGATCACGCCAGTCCTGGCGCACGTCGCGCCGGAACTCGCGGCGCGCATCCTGCCGCCCCTGGCGGAACTGATCGCGATTGATCGTGCCGTCGCGGAAATCCTGCCGATTGCCGCGCAAGTCGCCCCGAAAGTCACGCCTTTCCGCGCGATAGTCCCGGCGGAAATCATTCCAGTTGGCACGCGCGCCAGGCTGGTTCCAGCCGGGCCGCGACTGCCAATAGCGCCGCTGTGCATTGTTCCAGCGGTGCGGACGGCGATAGCGGTCGTAGACGTAAACGCCGGTGCCCGGATAATAGAAGTCGTTGTACCATCCGAAGGTGCCGCCATAGCCGAGGCCGTAACCGCCCCAGCCCGCGTCGGCATAATAAGGATCGGCATAATAGGCCGATCCATAGCCGAGCGACGCACCGCCATAGCCATATCCGTCCGTGCAAGCGGCCGTTCCGACGGCAAGTCCACCGATCAAGGCCAGCAGGCCGAAGCGCTTGAGACCCATGTTCTCACTCCCGTACATTGGAGAAGCGGCAATTACGCACCGCAATGCTCTTGAAACGAGAGCAATAAAGCGAAGTTCCTTAATGGCCCGGGAACGAAACAAGCGCGTGCACATCAATGCCGTCCTTCCGCAATGCTGCAGCGCCGCCGAGATCGGGCAGGTCGACAAGGAATTGCGCTTGGGTCACCACTGCACCGGCCTTTCGCAACAGCCTGACCGCCGCGCGCGCCGTTCCACCGGTGGCAATCAGATCATCGATCAGCAAGATGCGCGCGCCGGGCGCACAAGCATCCGCATGCATGGCGATACGGTCTTGCCCATATTCCAGCGCATAGTCTTCGGCGATCGTGACCCCCGGCAACTTGCCATCCTTACGGATCAGCAGCACGCCCGCCTTCAAGGGCACCGCCAGTGCTGCGGCGAAGAGGAACCCGCGCGCTTCGATGCCCGCCACAAGGTCAATCGGCTCCGTGGTCGCCGCGGCCATCCGCTCGACACTTTGCGCCAGCCCCTGCGGATCGAGCAGCAAAGTAGTGATGTCTCGAAACTGGATGCCTGGCTTCGGGAAGTCGGGGATTGTTCGGATCAGCGCCTTCAGATCCTGGTTGTCAGGCCCGCCCACCTGGGGTGCTTTCGGCGTCTGGCTTTCACGCGAGGTCATGGACCTCACATGCCTGTCCCGCCGGCGCACCGCAAGGAAGTTGCCCGACGCGGTGCCAAGCGCCTGTTTGCCGAAACAAGAAGGCCCCGCTCGCGCCGGGCGAGCGGGGCCTTGTTGGCCGGGCCGTGGAGCCGAGCGAGGTCTTAGTGCTTCACCCCGCGCCAGACGTTCCGATAGGCGCCGATGGTGAGGAAGACGAAGATGACCAGGAAGATCACCGTCGCAAAGCCAGCGCCGTGCCGCGATTCCAGGTTCGGTTCTGCGGTCCAGGTGAGGAACGCTGCCACGTCCTTCGCCATCTGGTCACGCGTCGCCTGCGTGCCGTCCTCATAGGTCACCTGCCCGTCCGACGTGATCGGCGGCGGCATCGCGATGTTGAGGTTTGCGAAATACGGGTTGTAGTGCAGCCCGGTCGGCGTCTTGGCATCCGGGAACTTGCGCAGCAGCTCAGCCGGCTGGTTCTGGTAGCCGGTCAGCAGCGAGGCGACATAGTTCGCGCCGTCGTGCCGAGCCTTGGTCATCAGCGACAGGTCAGGCGGAAGCGCATTGTTGTTTGCCGCGCGCGCCGCAACCTCGTTCGGATAGGGGCTCGGGATGCGGTCGGACGGGATGTTCTTCCGCGTTGCGGCTTCGCCTGTCTCCGGGTTTACGCTCGGCTGCTCGATGGGCCAAGCCTGCGCGAGTGCCTTCACCTGGCCTTCGCTGTAGCCGAGCTCCTCGAAGTCGCGGAACGAGACATACTTCAGGCTGTGGCAGGCGGCGCAAACCTCCTGATAGACCTTCAGGCCGCGCTGCAGCTGCTGCTTGTCGAACTTGCCGAACAGGCCTTCCGAGGGAAGGCCGACGTTCTTCGGGTGCAAGTGGAACTCATGTTCCGCGGTTTCGGGCGCCGGATCGGTGATCGCGGTCGAGATTGTCCCGAACAGCGCGATGCCGAGCACGAACACGAAGCCCGCGCCGATCAGGAGTGCGATGGTACGAACCATTTTCTTGTAATTCCCCCGTATCGGCTCAGTGCGCCAGCGCGGTCTGCGCCGGCGACGTGCCACCATGCTTGGCGAGCACCGCCTCGGTGATCGAATTCGGCAGCGGGCGCGGACGCTCCGAGCGCGACACGATCGGCAGGATGATCAGGAAGTGCGCGAAGTAATAAGCCGTCGCGATCTGACCGATGATGACGTTGCGCGCTGTCGCTTCCGCACCGCCGATATAGCCGAGCACCAGCACGTCGATCAGCAGGACGGCGAGGAACCAGCGATAGGTCGGGCGGTAGTTGGCCGAGCGCACCGGCGACGAGTCCAGCCACGGCAGGAAGAACAGCAGCAGGATCGACCCGAACATCGCCAGAACGCCCCACAGCTTGCCCGTCAGGATGAAGTCCGCGGTGAAGCTCTTCAGGATCGCGTAGAACGGCAGGAAGTACCATTCAGGCACGATGTGCGCCGGGGTCGAGAGTGGGTTTGCCTCGATGTAATTGTCGGGGTGGCCCAGCATGTTCGGCGAGAAGAAGATCAGCGCAGCAAAGATCAGGAAGAACACTGCCACACCGACGCCATCCTTGGCCGTGTAGTACGGGTGGAACGGCACCGTGTCCTGCTCGCCCTTCACATCGACGCCGGTCGGGTTGTTCGAACCCGGAATGTGCAGCGCCCAGATGTGCAGGATGATGACGCCCGCGATCACGAACGGCAGCAGATAGTGGAGCGAGAAGAAGCGGTTCAGCGCAGCATTGTCCGGCGCATAGCCGCCGAGCAGCAGGATGCGGATCGGCTCACCGACGAGCGGGATTGCCGAGAAGAAGCCGGTGATCACCTGCGCGCCCCAGAAGCTCATCTGGCCCCACGGCAGCACGTAACCCATGAAGGCGGTGGCCATCATGAGGAGGAAGATCACGACGCCGAGCAGCCAAACCATCTCGCGCGGCGCCTTGTAGGACCCGTAGTAAAGGCCGCGGCCGATGTGGATATAGACGACCGCAAGGAACATCGACGCGCCGTTGGCGTGCGCGTAGCGCAGGAACCAGCCCCCGTTCACGTCGCGCATGATCTGCTCGACCGACTGGAAGGCGACTAGCGAGTTGGCACCATAATGCATCGCCAGCACGATGCCGGTGACGATCTGGCACACCAATGCCACGCCGGCGAGCACGCCGAAGTTCCAGAAATAATTGAGGTTACGCGGCACGGGATAGCCGGCACCAACGGCATTGTAGACGAGACGCGGCAGCGGCAGCTTCTCGTCCATCCACCGCATCAGCGGCTGCTTTGGCTCATAATGTTTGGCCCAGGGAAAGCTCATCTCTCGTGCTACCTCAACCGACCGTCACGACAGTGTCGGACGTGAATGTGTAATCCGGGACGACCAGGTTGGTCGGCGCCGGGCCCTGACGGATGCGGCCGGCGGTATCGTACGCCGAGCCATGGCAGGGGCAGAAATAGCCGCCGAACGGCCCCTTGTTCTCGCCCTCGCCCGCGCCGAGCGGCACGCAGCCCAGGTGGGTGCACACGCCCAGGGTGATGAGCCAGTTCTTCTTGCCCGCCTTGGTCCGCTCTTCCAGGGACTGCGGATCGCGCAACGAGCTCACCGCCACCGCATCAGCGTCGGCGATTTCCTTCGGCGTCAGATTGCGCACGAAAAGCGGCTGCTTGCGGAAGGTGGACTTGATCGCCTGACCCGGCTCGATCTTGCTGATGTCGACTTCGGTCGTCGACAGCGCGAGCACGTCGGCGGATGGGTTCATCTGGTTGATGAGCGGCAGAACAACGACGCCCGCGCCCACGCCAGCCCATGCAACGGCAGCGATATTGATGAAGTCCCGGCGACGGGGATCATGCCCGTCCTCTTCATGTCGGGCAGGATAATCGCCCGGAGTAATCGTGTTGTCGACCGTCGCCATTCACCAACCCTTGTCCAACCGGCCCCGGCGGGGTGCGCATGTGGAAAGAGCCTCCCCCGACGCCCGCCTGAAAACCCCCATCGACCCGCGGGGTGGGCGGTTGATAGCTGCGCACCCTGCCCCTGCCAATGGTGATTTTTGCCTCCGTTCATCAAGCCTTCATCGTGTCGGCGGCGTTGAAGCACGCTATTGAAGCGCGATGCGCATAGCCTTGTATGAGCCCGACATTGCCGGAAACGTGGGCACGATCCTGCGCACCGCTGCTTGTTTTGGCGTGTCCGTCGATCTGATCGAGCCGATGGGGTTCCCGTGGGGCGACCGTGCCTTGCGCCGATCGGGCATGGATTATGCGGGTTCCGTGGCGGTTTCCCGGCATCTCGATTGGGCGTCATTTAACAAGGCCCGAACCGGACGGCTGGTGCTCGCCACGACACGCGGCGCCGTTGACCTGTGGGACGCGCGGTTCGAACCCGACGACATTCTTCTGTTCGGCAGCGAAAGTGCGGGCGTGCCGGATCACGTGCATGCGACGGCCGAGCTTGCGGTGCGCATACCGCTTCGGCACGGCTTCCGATCACTGAACGTCGCGGTGAGCGCCGGCATCATCCTCGCCGAATCGCTTCGCCAGACCGCGACAACGACTGTTTCCGGGTGAGCAGCCCGCGACATGGCAGGTCGGCCCGCGCCTGACATCTCGACAGTGCGGCTTTTGACCCGGTATCAGCCCGCCATGCAGACGCTTGACCACGAACAATCCACCGCCCGCGCTTGGTTCGAAGAGCTTCGCGACCTCATTTGCGCGGAATTCGAGGCGATCGAACGCGAGGCCGGCTCGGACGCCACCTTCGACTATACGGCATGGGACCGCGAGGATCCCTCAGGTGCACCTGGCGGCGGCGGCGTCCGCGGCGTGATGCGCGGCCGCGTCTTCGAGAAGGTCGGCGTAAACGTCTCAACCGTTGGCGGCCGGTTTGAGGGCGAATTCGGCAAGACGATCCACGGCGCTGCCGAGGATCCCAGCTTCTTTGCGACCGGCATCAGCCTGGTCGCTCACATGGCTAATCCGCACGTGCCCGCCGTGCATATGAACACCCGTTTCCTGGTTACCACGAAACGCTGGTTCGGTGGCGGTGCGGACCTCAATCCGCCACTTCCCCGGCAAGAAGACACGGCGGATTTCCACACGACGCTGAAGGCCGCGTGCGATGCGCACGATCCGGAGCACTACAACCGCTTCAAACAATGGGCGGACGAGTATTTCTACATCCCCCACCGCAAGGTCCATCGCGGTGTCGGGGGCATCTTCTACGATCATCTGGAGGGCGATTTCGCCGCCAACTTCGCCTTTACGCAGGATGTTGGCCGCGCCTTCCTCGACGTGTTCCCGCGCATCGTCCGCCGGCGCATGAGCCTTCCGTTTACCGAGGCAGAGATGGCTGAGCGCAATGCATGGCGCGGGCGCTATGCGGAATTCAATCTGGTCTACGATCGGGGGACGTTGTTCGGACTGAAGACGGGCGGCAACATCGATGCCATCCTGATGAGCCTGCCTCCCGTGGCGACATGGGCCTGATCCCAGTCCCGAACGATCAGCTGGCGACAATCGTCACCACGCTGGAGATGACCGAGAGGCCGAAGCTGCGCCCGCTGCCGGCCTCTCCCTTGCGCCTGGTGCACTGGCCGGAGCCATCGGCCGCAGCGTACCGGACGTTGTTCCGCCGGGTAGGCGGCCCATGGCTGTGGTTTTCCCGCCTCGCCATGGGTGAAGATGAGCTGCTCGCGATCATCCACAGCACCGGGATCGAGATATATGCCGTCACCGACCGCAGCGGGATCGAGGTCGGCATGCTGGAGCTCGATTTTCGCCACACGGGCGCGTGCGAGCTATCGTATTTCGGGCTTGTTCCGGAACTTGCCGGCCAGCGTCATGGCCGGTGGCTGATGAGCGAAGCGATGGCGCGAAGCTGGCGCCCCGGGGTCGAGCGCGTGATCGTGCACACGTGCACGCTGGATCACCCGTCAGCGCTCAACTTCTATCGCGCACAGGGCTTCGTTGCCGTGAAACGCACGATGGAAACCTTTGCCGATCCTCGCCTCGCCGGATTGTTACCGCCCGAGGCGGGTCGTCATGTCCCGATGCTTGCGAAGCGGCGGTAGACGACGATCCCGACCAGCAGCAGGCCGACGTTGTAGATCGTTCCCGCCAGCGTCAGAAGGGTCGTGACGAGCGCGATGAGGAACGGATTGTCGTGGCCCGGATCCCTCAGCCACGCATCGAACGAGAAGAGCGGGCTGACGGCCAGCCACTGCGCCATGAACAGCGCGACCACCGCGCCAAGCACCGCCCAACCGACCCCAGCCGTCATCCGCCAGCTGCGACCCAGCGCGCGCGCGGCGCTCTGATCCGTCTCAGCCGCCACGATCGGCACGGCGGCGATGAAGCGGGCTTGCAGGTACAGGCCCGGCAAAACGAAGAGCCATAGTCCAAGCCCCACGGGAATCGCGACCAGCAGATTTACTAGCACGAACCTGCCCAACCGCCGCAGCGCAGTCGTGAGGCTGGCGCCCACCGTCGGCCGTTCAGGCGCCACCAGCAACAAAGCGATGGCAGCCAGCCCGACCATGCCGACGAGATCTGCCAGTAGGTACCAGATCGCGTTGCCCTGCCCCCATGTCGATACCGCCTCCATCCACTGCGTCATCGATGCTTCATCGCCGGGTTGAGCCGGCAGCGGGGGCATCGGATCGCACAGCAATTGCACGGCAAGCGCAGGCAGAAAGACGAGCGCCCCCGCCAGCGCGAGAACCAGTTCGGCCTCACGGCGAAGGACAGCCCAGCCGTCCGCCAGCAGGCGCGCGAAATTGATGGTCATGCGGCCTCGTGCGCCTCTTGTGCCGCCGCGTAAAGGCTTGCGCCGAACACGGCTTGCAAGATGCTGAACAAGGCGGTGACGAGAGCCGTGGCTGCAGCAACGGCCAAAGACACCGCGACAGTCCCGTTCGCTCCTGCGAGCAGGCGGGCGACGAGACCGATCACGGATGTTGCGGCAGTCAGCACCACCAGGAACACGACGCCATATAGAATAAGCACGCCGATCAGCTTCAGCGTCGCGCCACGCGTCAGCGCGAACGACCGTGCAATCGCCGCGATGCCGCGACGTTCGTTCACGATCACGGCGCCAAGCGGAACAAGCCTCGCCGCAGCCCATAACATCAATGGCGCCAGCAGAAATAAATACAGAATTCCAATGCCAAGAAGGGTTAAGTTCACCGCATCCTGAGCTCCGCCCGCGCGCGCCTGCTCCAGGCTGAAGCCCGAGATCCCGACAAGGATCAGGCCCGGAAGTGTGACCAGTCCGAACGCAAGTCCGATGATCAGCGAAACTCCGATGAAGGGACCAAGACGCGCACGTCCGATTGCGAGAGCCGATGCGCGGTCCACATCAGGATTGCTCGCGACCGCGGTAATCGCGATCGCGCCGATCGCCGCGGCTACAAAAACGACTAGAGCCATCGCCATCTGCATGGCTCGCATCGCGAATGAAGTGCCGCCCAACGTATCGACGGCAGCCTGCACAAGCGGCGGGGCGATCAGCAGAAGCAGTGCCAGCGACAGCAGGATGCCGAACCGTCCGGCAATGACGGACATGGTGCGATCCCACACTGTCCCGATGTTGATCATGGCCGATCCTGTGCGTGCATCATGCCCGCAACGCTACTCGATCGACCGGTCGCTTGCCAATCGCCGCCACCATCCGCATCTGCCCTTTCGTGATCAACGCTCAAGAGATCGAATGGCGGATAACGCCGGGGCTGACCGACTATGCGGCCGCTCTTCGAGAAATGGAGCGCCGCGCCGCGGATGTCGCCGCGGGGCAGGCGCGCGAACTGGTGTGGCTCCTGGAACATCCGCCAGTCTATACGGCCGGCACCAGCGCAGACGCTGCGGAATTGATCGACCCTCGCTTCCCGGTGGTGAATGCGGGCCGTGGCGGCCGGTACACCTATCACGGGCCTGGCCAGCGCATCGGCTATCTGGTCCTCAACCTGGCCCAGCGCGGCCGCGATGTGCGCTGCTTTGTTCACGCGGTTGAAGGCTGGGTGATCGCCGCACTTGGCGAAATGGGAATAGCCGCGTTTCGCGCGCCCGGCCGGATCGGGATCTGGACCCGAGACAGCAGTGGAACCGAGGCTAAGATCGGCGCGATCGGCGTGCGCGTGCGCCGCTGGGTCTCCATGCACGGCTTCTCCGTGAACCTCTCCCCTGACCTGTCGCATTTCGGCGGGATCGTGCCGTGCGGCATCGCTGATTATCCGGTGACCAGCGCCGAGGCGCTTGGCGCGGAGCACGGGTTTGAAACCTTTGACGCCGCGATGGCGTTAACATTCAACGCTTTCCTCGAAAGCCTTACTTGTGCGCGTGAAAACGAGGCTTGAGGGGTCGGCGATCTGTGACTAATATCCACTTCGATTTGGGTATTAAGGATCCGTCCGCCGTCCAAATCCACTATCTAGGGAGCTTTCCATGCGTGCTATCTCGAAGATCCTGACCGGTTCGGCCATTGCGGCAGCCGCGCTTGCCGTGTCGGCTTGCGGCTCGCAGACCGAAACCACGGTCGACAACACCACCATCACCGACATGAACGCGACCGAGGGTCTCGACACGATGACCGACAACATGACGGCGGTCGATGGCGCCATGAACGGCGGCATGATGGCGAACGACACCATGATGTCGAACGACATGATGATGACCAACACCACCACGAACGCGATGTAATCCTCGCTTCGAAAAGGTGTTCTTCAAGACCGCTCGGGCAACCGGGCGGTCTTCGTCGTTTCAGAGCAGGTAAGGATCGCCCGATTGTGCGATTGGCGTGACGAACAGGGTTGGAGGATTGAGCAAAAACGCGTATGAATCCCGCGCGTTGCGTTTGGGGGATATCATGCGGATGGTTGGGTTGCGGATCGTCGGGCTAAGCTTGGCAGCGGCCGCGGTGACGGGCGCCATGCCGGCTTCGGCGCAATTCTTCATGAAGTCCAAGGACCTGTCGGGCGCAGTGGTGCGCGGGGATGAACCCGGCATCGCACATCCGCTGCCCGGCGCGACCGAGCAGGAAGTCAAGGCTGGACTGACCTGGACGCTGCGAGCGGCGCTGAATGTCGCCGCGCTGCAATGCCAGTTCGAGCCCACGCTGCTCACGGTCGACAATTACAATGCGGTGCTGACCGATCATCGTGCGGAGCTGAAGGAGAGCTACGACACGCTGACTGCCTACTTCAAGCGCGTCAACAAGACGCCCAAGGCAGGGCAGACGGCGCTCGATCAGTTTGGCACCAGAACCTATTCCAGCTTCAACGCTGTCGCCTCGCAGTTCAACTTCTGCCAGACGGCAGGCAAGATTGGCCGCGCCGCGATCTACACGCCGCGGGGCAGCTTCGGCACCCTGGCGCAGGAGCGCATGCGCGAGTTCCGTAACAGCCTGTCGCCGTGGGGTGAGCAGCAGTTCCCGCGCTACTTTTACGCTGAATCTCGCGTCCCGCGCCTCGACAGCATCTGCTGGTCCCGGAAGGGCGAATGGCAGACGAAGAAGTGTGGCGTGCTCGACTTTCCACCCCCGGTCGGCGTGGTGAGCCTCGCGCAGCGTTGAACAACGCGGGCGGGCTCGGATCAGCCCGCCTTTTTACGATAGCGCTGTCCGGTGTTCTTAACCCGCCACCAGCCCTGAGATAACCGCTGCGAATGGCGCGCTGAAGTCCGCGACACGACGAACCGGCGAGTGACGGCGGGGGCCGGTTCGGAACTAGCGAACCTTATGGTTCGACGGGGATAAAGGCGTTCGCGGCACGATCCTTCCGGACCCGCAACCCGTCGAAGACGGTACCGTTCATCACGATCCAGACGCCCGCAGGTGCAGCCTGGGCAGTTGCGATCGCCATGCCCAGATTGAAGCTGGCGTCACTTTCGGCGAAGCGTGCTGGTGACAGGGCGCCCACCAGAACAATCGTCTTACCCGTAATGCCGGCGAGCGCCTGCGCCGTCTGCGTCATGGTATCGGTGCCATGGGTGATGATGATGCGTGTCTCGGCCGCATCTTCGACCTGACGGGCGATCAACGCCCGATCATCGTCGGTCATCTCCAGGCTGTCCTTCCGCATCACCTCGGCGACGCGATACGGCAAGGTCACGCGTGCCGTCTTCAGCACCCGATCGACCACACTTTCGCCGATCTGATAAGTGCTCAGTGCATCGAAATAGAGCTTGTCGATCGTTCCCCCAGTGGTGAGGATCAGCACATCGGCCACCGCGCCATTCTCCTTTGCTGCGAAGGCACGCGCCTTAGCGCCTTAGACGCCGGAGGGAACAGGCGAATGACGCGATGTCGCTATGCCGCGGCGCGCGTCCTTTCCGGCAGCGGATTGGAGAATTCCATGCTGTCATCAACCGAGCCGAAGCGGAGCGCCATGACGTCCAGCGCATAATTCTGGTTGAGGCGCCACGGCTTCCTATTTCCCTGCTTGGGCAATTGATCCGCCACCCGCTGGATATAACCCGAACTGAAATCCACGAACGGTTCCGCCGCGATCGACTGGTTGCCGATCCGGGGAGTAGCCTGGCGCACGCCGCGCTTCTTCATGGTGTTGAGCAGGCGGCACAGATACATGGCGACCAGATCGGCCTTCAGCGTCCAGGAGGCATTGGTATAGCCAAAGGTGAACGCCAGATTGGGAATGTCGGAGAACATCATTCCCTTATATTGCAGCGCGTTTGCGATGCTTTTTTCCACGCCGTCGACGATCGGATCGATACCGCTCAGCAGCTTCACCCGCAGCCCGGTCGCGGTCACGACGATGTCCGTCTCAAGCAGCTGGCCGGAGGACAGCAGGATCCCCTCTGGCGTGAAGCGCTCGATCGTATCCGTCACGACCGCCGCCTTCCCGGCCTTGATCGTGTCGAACAGGTCTGCGTCTGGCACCAGGCAGAGACGCTGGTCCCACGGATTGTAACGCGGCGTGAAATGGGTCGCCACGTCGTAGTCGGGACCGAGGTGTTCGCGCACTTGATCCAGAAGCTTCTGCTTAACCTTGTCCGGCTTCCGGCGCGTCATGCGATAGAAGAACATCCCGAACATGACGTTCTTCCACCGTGTCAGCCCGTAGGCCGCCTTGCTGGGAAGCTTCGCCCGCAACCAATTGGCCAGCGCGTCCTGACCCGGGCGCGAGACGACATAGGTGGGCGATCGCTGCAGCATCGTGACGCTCGCCGCCGTCTTCGCCAACTCGGGCACCAACGTTACGGCCGTGGCACCGCTCCCGATCACGACAACGCGCTTATCGGCATAGTCAAGGTTCTCGGGCCAGAACTGCGGATGTACGATCCGACCGCCGAATTCTTCCTGATTGGGGAAGTGAGGCGCATGCCCCTGCTCGTAATCGTAATAACCCGAACACATGTGCAGGAATGAGCAGGTGAAGGACGTCGGCCCATCCGGTCCGTGAACGCTTACCGTCCAGCGCGCGTCAGCCGTCGACCAATCCATGCCGGTCACCCGATGACCGAACCGGATTCGCCGATCTATTCCGCCGTCGCGCGCCGTTTCTTCGATATATTCACGGATCGACGGGCCGTCGGCGATGGCCTTAGCCTTGGTCCAGGGCCGGAAATTGTATCCGAGCGTATGCATGTCGCTGTCTGAGCGGATGCCCGGATAACGGAAGAGATCCCAGGTTCCTCCCATCGCCTGTCGGGCCTCAAGGATCAGGTAGCTCCGATCCGGACAGCGCTGCTGCAAATGATGCGCCGCCCCGACGCCAGACAGCCCGGCTCCGACGATGATGACGTCGACATGCTCGTTCATGGACGATCCTCTCTTTGACGAGAGTCTAGCTCATCCGACGATGGCAGGAAAGAACCGAACTTACCTTGATGTCAGTAATCACCCGAGGCCCAAGGGGCGTGCTGCCAAAGCTACAAGGTCCAGATCAGCACGTTGCCGAACAGAACGGCCGCCATCACAATCATCAACCAGCCACGCTTGGTATCCCGACGCGTCTTGATCAACCAGCCGCCGCCCAGCAGGCAGGCGAAGGACGCAAGCATGGCAATGGCGGGCGCGGCGCTGGCAATCGCATTCATGATGGCCTCCTATCGCTCTGCGCGGGACCGGCAAAGGTCGGGCTGCGGCGCTCTCACGATACGGCTGAAGTGGCGATCGTCCGCGCATAAGCGTCGATATCCACGTTCCCGCCCGACAGGATCACCACCATCCCAGGCACAGGCGCGATTGCACCTGAGAGAACGGCAGCCAGGCCAACCGCACCACCCGGCTCGACCACGAGGCGCAGCCGCTCGGCCGCCCAGCGCTGCGCCGCCCCGATCTGCGCCTCCGAGACCGCCACGCCTGTGGCATCGCGGCGCGACAGCACGTCGAAGGTGAGCCGGGAAACTTCCTTCGTCATCAATGCGTCGCAACTCGTCGGCGGCGGCCCATCCCCCACCGGAAGGATCCAACTCGCCTCCAGGCTCCGGCGCATATCATCCCACCCTTCGGGCTCCACGACGCTGACTGCTGCTCCCGGAAGGGCCAGGGCAAGGCCCGCCGCCAGCCCGCCGCCCCCGCACGGAACGACCACATGGCGCGGCTCTCCCAAGCCGGCGGCTTCCATCTGAGCAGCGATCTCGACCCCGGCAGATCCCTGACCTTCAATGATCCAGGGATCGTCAAAGCTTGGCACCAACGTGGCTCCACGCGCCTCGGCAAGCTGGGCTGCGATCAGCTCCCGGGACTGGGTAAGCCGGTCGTAGCTCACCACCTCCGCGCCCAGCGCCAACGTGCCCTGCACCTTCGATCGGGGCGCATCCGCAGGCATCACGATGATCGCCGGCATGCCGAGTCTCTTGGCCGCCCAGGCAACCCCCTGCGCATGATTGCCGCTCGAGAACGCAACCACGCCGCGTGAGCGTGCGTTCGGTTCCAGCGCGGTCAATCGGTGCCAGGCACCACGTATCTTGAATGCACCGATCGGCTGCAGCGATTCCGCCTTGAAGGCGACAGGCACGCCCTTGATTTCGCTAACGAAAAGCGGCGTCGGTGGAAGGATCGCGGCGATCTTCGCCGCAGCATCGCGCACTCCGGCGCGCGTAGGTTGTCGCAGAATTGTCACAATTCGTCCTTGCCGCAAATTCGAGCCAGCGAAAACACACTTTACATAGGGGGTGAGCGACCCTAAGTGCGCGCCTCCGCTGCCCCATGGGACTTCCACCGCAAGGCAGTGATTTCGTCAACTGAAGACCGGGGGCTTGCCCCCTGGCATTGGAGGTCCCTTGAATTGCACCAGGATCATCGCGCGCTGGGGCTAGCGCCCCTCTCGACCGTTGCTCGCAACTCTGTTTCGGGCGCTATCGACATCGCACAGGGCAAGCCGGTCCAGCCGGTCACGCTCGTGCGTCCGCACGCCGCGGCACGCGCCGCCCGGTTCTTCGTGGAGAAGTTTCCGGGTCGCTCGATGTATGCCGTGAAGGCCAATCCCTCGCCGGATCTGATCAAGATCCTGTTCGACAACGGGATTACCACGTTCGACGTTGCTTCAATCGGCGAAGTCCGGATGGTGGCGCGGACCGTGCCGGAAGCGACGCTCTGCTTCATGCACCCGGTGAAGGCCGAAGAGGCGATCACCGAGGCATATTTCAAGCACGGGGTGCGCACGTTCAGCCTCGATTCGATGGAAGAGCTCGAGAAGATCATGCGCGCCACGCGCAATGCATCTGATCTGACGCTCTGTGTCCGGCTGCGCGTCTCGTCCGAGCATTCCAAGCTCAGCCTGGCGTCCAAGTTCGGCGTGTCGCCGCAGGATGCGAAGCCGCTGCTCTTTGCCGCCCGCCAGGCGGCTGACGCGCTCGGCATCTGCTTCCACGTCGGCAGCCAGGCGATGACGCCCGAGGCTTATGCTGATGCGATGGAGCGCGTGCGTGCGGCGATCGTCGACGCGGCTGTGACGGTTGACGTGATCGACGTTGGCGGCGGGTTCCCCTCCACCTATCCGGGCATGGAGCCGCCGCCGCTGGAGCGGTACTTCGAGACGATCCATCGCGCGTTCGAGAGCCTGCCGATCAGCTATTCGGCTGAGCTCTGGGCGGAGCCAGGTCGCGCGCTGTGTGCGGAATATAGCAGCATTGTCGTGCGGGTCGAAAAGCGCCGCGGCAACGAGCTGTACATCAACGACGGTGCCTATGGCGCATTGTTCGACGCCGCGCACATCGGCTGGCGTTTCCCGGTCGCGCTGCTTCGCGAGCCGGAGTCGACTGTTCGCGATCACCCGTTCTCGTTCTATGGCCCGACCTGCGACGATATCGACCATATGGCAGGTCCGTTCCTGCTGCCGGCCGACATCCAGACCAGCGATTATTTCGAGATCGGCATGCTGGGTGCCTATGGCTCAGCGATGCGCACGGCGTTCAACGGCTTCGGATCGGACGAAACGGTGATCGTCGAGGACGAGCCGATGGCATCGATGTACGCCATCGTGGAACGCGAAGCCGCTTCCAACGTCGTAAAGCTGTAACTCACGACCTACATCACTGAACAGCGGCAGCGCTCCTTGCGGGGCGCTGCCGTGCTTACGGGTTAGCGCGTCCCCTTCCGAACGACTGTGCAATCATGCGAGAGCAACCGACATGACTGACACCCTCACGAAGACCGCGGCCGCGAATGCGCCGATCAACGACACCCGCAAGGCGGAACTGCTGTCGAAGCAGGTCAAGCACATCGACATCCGCTCGTTTGATGCGCGCCCGATCGTGGACGCGATGAGCGACATGAGCTTCACCAGCCGCGACCTCGGCCGCGCGACCAAGATCTACAACGACATGCTGGCCGACAAGGACTGCACCGTCGTGCTGGTGATCGCGGGCTCCACCTCGGCCGGCGGCTGCATGGACCTCTATGCCGAGCTGGTGCGCAACAACATGGTCGACTGCATCGTCGCGACCGGCGCCACCATCGTCGACATGGATTTCTTCGAGGGCCTCGGCCACAAGCATTATCAGGCGCTGGAAGTGCCGGATGATGACACGCTGCGCTCGCTCTATATCGACCGCATCTACGACACGTACATCGACGAGGAGCAGCTGCAGGACTGCGACTTCACGATCAACAAGATCGCCGAGTCGCTGGAGCCGAAGCCCTATTCGAGCCGCGCGTTCATCCGCGAGATGGGCAAGTATCTCGTCGAGCACGGCAAGAAGGACAATAGCCTCGTCAAGCTCGCCTATGAGCATGACGTGCCGATCTTCTGCCCGGCGTTCGTCGATTCGTCGGCCGGCTTCGGCTTGGTGAAGCATCAGGTCGACGCGGCCAAGGAAGGCCGCCCGTACATGGTGCTCGACGCGATCGCCGACTTCCGCGAGCTGACCGAGATCAAGATCCAGGCCGGCACCACCGGCCTGCTGATGATCGGCGGCGGCGTGCCGAAGAACTTCATCCAGGACACGGTGGTGTGCGCCGAAATCCTCGGCCACGAGGATGTCGAGGTGCACAAATACGCCGTGCAGATCACCGTCGCCGACGTGCGCGACGGCGCCTGCTCGTCCTCGACGCTGCAGGAAGCGGCGAGCTGGGGCAAGGTGAACACCGGCATTGAGCAGATGGTGTTCGCGGAGGCAGGCTCGGTAATGCCGCTGCTGGCGTCCGACGCCTATCACCGCGGCCACTGGAAGGACCGCGCCAAGCGCGGCTGGGCCAAGCTGTTCGCCTGATCGATCGGAAGCGGGGCGGCGTAGCTGCCCCGCTTCTGCCGGCGCCAGCGCGGCCCGCGCCCCCTGCCGAGGCGCGTGACAGCCGATCGGCGTCGCGCTAGCCTTCGGGCATGATCTCCCTCGCGCTTCTCCAGCCTGCTGTGGCGCTGATCGGCTGGACGCTGGTGATGCTAGGCTGGATGTTTGCCACTCGGCTCCCCGCGATGCGCCGTGCCGGTATCCGCATGGGCACGCTGGTCGGCTCCCGCGCCTCCGACGCGGATCGCTCGCTGCCTGCCGAAGCGCAGTGGAAGGCCCATAATTATAACCATCTGCTCGAACAGCCCGTGCTGTTCTACGCGCTATGCCTCATCTTGACGCTTGCCGATGGCGCGTCGTCGATCGCGCTGATCCTGGCCTGGGCCTATGTCGCGCTGCGTGTGGCACATAGTCTCGTCCAGGCGACCAGCAATCGGGTGAAGCCGCGCTTCATCCTTTTCGCAGTGTCGAGCAGTTGCCTTGCGCTGATGACCCTAGTGGCGGCCTTTGCCGTCACACGCGCTGGCTGACGATCCGTCGCGGATCGAACACCTCGTTGCCGGCGCTCAGTCCGCTGGGCGGCACATCGACCAGAACCTGGGGCCACCGCCCGGCACCGTCCATTCGTCCGTGACGGTGAACCCCAGCGCGCGATAGAAACCTAGATTGCGCTCGGTCGCAGTCTCCAGATACGCCGGCCATCGCTTTGCCACGCGATCGAGCCCGGCCTTCACTACATCGCGGCCCAGCCCCCTGCCCTGCGCGATGGGATCGCATCCGGCGATGTGCAGGTACCAGAACTCACCGGGCGGCATGTGCGCTTCAATCGCGGCCGACACCTTGAGCGCGCGCGGAATGCGGGTGCCCAGCGCGCGCCAGAACGGCCAGGCCTGGCGCAGAATCGCAACCGTGCTGGTTGTCGCCTCGCCGGGCCCCCGCCATAGCGTCGCCGCCTCGCCGTTCGCGGTTACTAGGCGCATGCCCCCGGCGTCATCGTCGAACAATAGCGCGAACAGCCGCGGCAGCCGGCGCGCGCGCTCTGCCGGATCAGGGAAGATCC
This sequence comes from Sphingomonas sp. CCH5-D11, assembly GCF_001557395.1. NCBI lineage: Bacteria > Pseudomonadati > Pseudomonadota > Alphaproteobacteria > Sphingomonadales > Sphingomonadaceae > Sphingomonas > Sphingomonas sp. CCH5-D11. Next base: position 27,607 of record NZ_LSKH01000018.1, read on the forward strand.
ACGCCATCGCGGGATCGTCGGCAAAGGCGCGCGCCAGCATGGCGGAAACGCGCGCGCGATCCGCACGGCCGGCCATCCGGATCGCCGTCACGGGACCACGGTGGTGAACAGATAGGCCGCGAAGATCACCAGATGCACTGCCCCTCCCAGGATGGTGGTCCGTCCCGTTCCAAGTGACAGGGTGATCGTGAACAGCGACAGGATCAAGAGCGTGATGCCCTTGGCGCCAATGCCGAGCGCGAGCGGCAGATCGAGCATCAACGAGACGATCGCGACCGAAGGAATGGTCAGCCCGATCGTCGCCAGCGCGGATCCCAGGGCAAGGTTGAGGCTGGTCTGCAACCGATTGCGCTTGGCAGCGCGATAGGCCGCCAGGCCTTCCGGGGCGAGCACCAGCGCCGCGATCACCACACCGACGACGGCGAGCGGCAGGCCGGCGTCGAGCACCGCTCTCTCGACGGTGGCGGAAAGCCCCTTGGCGAGCAGCACCACCCCCACCAGCGCGATAAGGAGGAAGGCGAGCGCGAACATCGTGGTCGTGCGGCTCGGCCGGTCAGCGTGCGCATCACGGGGCAGCTCCTCGCCTGGGAGGAAATACTCGCGGTGCCGCACGGTCTGAACGAGCACGAACATGAGATACAGGAACAGCGACACGACCGCCACGAACACAAGCTGCGCTGGCGCATAGGTCGGCCCTGCTGCGCTGGTGACGTAATTGGGCAGCACCAGCGATAGCACCACCAGTGCCGTCAGCACCGCCAGTGCTGCGCTGACACCACTAAGCGTAAACCGTTGTTCGCCATGTCTCAGCCCGCCTGCCATCAGGCAGAGGCCGACGATGCCGTTGAGAATGATCATGATCGCGGCAAACACGGTATCGCGCGCGAGGGCTGAGGCATCGCCGGAGTCCGACAACATCAGGCTGACGATCAGCGACACCTCAATGACGGTGACCGCAATGGCGAGCACCAAGGTGCCGAAGGGCTCGCCAACGCGGTGCGCAACGACCTCAGCGTGGTGGACCGCGGCAAGCACGGAGCCGATCAGGATCGCGGATGCAGCAACGGTGCCGATTGTCCCCATCTTGTAGAGCGACAGCAACACGGCAATCGCACCGAGCAGCGGGAACGCCAGCGTGTAGGCGGGAAGGCCAAGCCGCCCCAGCAAGGCCCGCTTGCTCGCGGGCGGCACGATGGCGTCGACGTTGTCGGGCTGTTCGGTCATCAGATCTCCTCAATTGTCCCTCTTGGGAATGACACAGCCGCGTAACTGCTCCCGATCCGAAACGAAAACGGGCGCCGATTGCTCGGCGCCCGCTCATGCCCTGCGCAGACGATCGCTTACGCGGCGTCGCTACCAGCCTTTTTCTTCTCGGCGTACACGCGGATCGGCTCCTTGCGGCCATCCACCACGTCCTTGTCGATCATCACTTCATCAACCGAATTCATGCCGGGCAAGTCGAACATCGTATCAAGGAGGATGCCCTCCAGGATAGACCGAAGGCCGCGAGCGCCGGTCTTCCGCTCGATTGCCTTCTTGGCAACCGTCACCAGCGCATCGTCGGTGAAGCCAAGCTTCACTTCCTCCATTTCGAACAGCTTCTGGTACTGCTTGACCAGCGCATTCTTCGGCTCGCTCAGGATCTTCACCAGCGCGGCTACGTCCAGATCCTCAAGCGTCGCGATCACCGGCAAGCGTCCGACAAACTCGGGGATGAGGCCGAACTTGAGCAGATCCTCCGGCTCGGTCTGGCGCAGCACCTCGCCGGTGCGCTTTTCCTCGGGCGACGCGACATAAGCGCCGAAACCAATCGACTTGCCCTGCAGACGATCGCCGATGATCTTTTCCAGACCCGAGAAGGCGCCGCCGCAGATGAACAGAATGTTCGTCGTGTCGACCTGCAGGAATTCCTGCTGCGGATGCTTGCGGCCACCCTGCGGCGGCACGGAGGCGGTGGTGCCCTCCATCAGCTTCAGCAGTGCCTGCTGCACGCCCTCACCCGACACGTCGCGCGTGATCGACGGGTTTTCGGCCTTGCGACTGATCTTGTCGATCTCGTCGATATAGACAATGCCGCGCTGCGCCCGCTCGACGTTATAGTCGGACGCCTGGAGCAGTTTCAGGATGATGTTCTCGACATCCTCGCCGACGTAACCGGCCTCGGTCAGCGTCGTCGCATCCGCCATGGTGAACGGCACGTCGAGGATGCGCGCCAGCGTCTGCGCCAGCAGCGTCTTGCCACATCCGGTCGGGCCGACAAGCAGGATGTTCGACTTGGCGAGTTCGACATCCGCGCCCTTCGCACCGTGGTTCAACCGCTTATAGTGGTTGTGCACCGCCACCGAGAGCACCCGCTTGGCCTGCTTCTGCCCGATGACGTAATCGTCGAGGACGTCGCAGATCTCCTGCGGGGTCGGCACGCCGCCATCCTTCTTGGAGACAAGCGCCGACTTGGTTTCCTCACGAATGATGTCGTTGCACAGCTCCACACACTCGTCGCAGATGAACACGGTCGGTCCCGCGATGAGCTTGCGAACCTCGTGCTGGGACTTGCCGCAGAACGAGCAATAAAGCGTGCTCTTCGAGTCGCCGCCGCTGAGCTTGGTCATTCAATCACATCCTTTGCCGGCCGGGCATGGTAACCCGGCCAGTCATGATCCGGCAATGCCGGAAAGAGGCTAACGGAGATCAGGCCGCCGCTGCCACATCATCGGCCGGTGCCGGCCGCTTGTCGAAAACTTCGTCGATAAGGCCAAATTCCCGGGCCTCGTCCGAACTCATGAACTTGTCGCGATCCATCGCGTTCTCGATCACCTCGATCGGCTTGCCGGTATATTTGGCGTACAGTTCGTTCATGCGGCTGCGGATACGAAGGATCTCGCGCGCCTGGATCTCGATATCGCTGGCCATGCCCTGCGCGCCACCGGACGGCTGGTGGATCATGATCCGGGCGTTGGTAAGCGCCACGCGCATACCCGGCTCGCCCGCCGACAGGAGGAAGCTGCCCATCGACGCCGCCTGACCGATGCACACCGTGCCGACGCGCGGCCGAATGTATTGCATCGTGTCATGGATCGCCATGCCCGCCGTGACGACGCCGCCCGGCGAGTTGATGTACATGAAGATGTCCTTCTTCGGATTTTCCGATTCCAGGAACAGCAGCTGGGCGGTGATGAGGCTCGCCATGCCGTCTTCGACCCCGCCGGTAACAAACACGATCCGCTCGCGAAGCAAGCGGCTGAAGATGTCAAACGAACGCTCGCCGCGGTTCGACTGTTCGATCACGATGGGAACGAGGCCGGCTTGCGTCTGCTGCATGCCGACTCCGGCGCGCGCCAGGGCGCCTGCGAAGTCGCCGGTCTCGAACGGATTGTGCATGGAATATCTCTCTTATGCCTCAGGAACACCTATGTCGCGCGCGGGTCGCACGACTTCAAGTCCCGCTCAGATCAGTCGTTCACCGGTCCGAATGTGTAGGTCAGCATGATGCCGCCAGACCATTGATCCTTCGAGTCCAGTCGATCCACAATGGGGGAGCGACCCGCATCGTCAATCAGCCGGTCGTACTTGGCGTAGCTCGATATACCCCAGCGGCGATCAAGCTGCTTGAGAAACGTGACCGTGCCACCAACGGCATGAATGCCGCCGTCGGGCCGGAAGGCCGGAAGGCCTGACGGGATCGAGGCTTCAACCGGGACGCCGAAATAGGCGCGCTGATACCCGCGGTCGCTGAACGACAGGCGCGGGCCTATCGCAAACAGCCAGTCATCACGATCACGGGCAATGTAATCAACGCTGGCCATGCCAACGAGACCTTCATGCCCACCGATACCCTGCCGCACCTCCAGACGGGCGCGCACCGGGTTTGCAAACGTATACTCAAGGAAGCCGCCAGCCTCCACCGTGAAGCCGACACGCGGCACGCCAGGCAGATCCTGTGTTCGTCGCGATCCCTCGAATGTCAGTGCCGGACCGAAGTCAAACCCCTGCTGGCGCAACAGGGGAAGGCCGCTGCTCTCATCCGCTGCCTCGAACTCGAATGGCGTATCACCGCGCGCCCGCGACACGTCCAAGAAGGGCCTAAAGACCATATCTCCCGAGCCCGGAAAACGGGGCACCAGTTGTGGCCCCGCCCCGATCCGCGTCCGCCACGCTCCCCGCGGCTTCTCCGCCTCATCCTGCGCGTGAGCTGCGTTGGGCAGCACCATGCCCGCCAGCACGAGGGCCACGACGCGGCTCGCGAGTTTTTGTGTCATCCGACCAGCCTAGGGCAGCCAATCAGCCGTGACCAGCGTCATCAGCCGCCAGGTGCACGATGCGCCAGATAAGCAAGGCGACGCACCTCACGACGACCGCGAACAACCGTATCGAGGATCAGCCCGGCAAAGGCACAAAGCGCCGCCAGGATCGTCAGCCCGGTCACTAGAATGGCGGTCGGGAAACGGGGAACAAGGCCGGTCTGCGCATAAGTGACCGCCAGCGGTATCGCGAGGATGATCGCAAGCGCCAGCAGCGCCGCGCCAAAGGCGCCAAAGAACCACAAGGGTCGTTCTATCCGGTACAGGGTCGCAATCGTGCCCAGGATGCGCCAGCCGTCCCGATAGGTGCTCAACTTGGACACCGATCCTTCTGGCCGCGCGAAATAGGGCGTTTCAATCTCAGCCACCGGCATCTTGAGCTCAAGCGCGTGGACCGAAATCTCGGTTTCGATCTCAAACCCGACCGACAGCACCGGGAAGCTCTTCACGAACCTCCGAGAGAACACGCGGTAACCCGTCAGAATATCGCTGAAACTCCGGCCGAACAGTCGTGTGAGCATGCCGGTGAGCATTGCATTGCCGAAGCGGTGTCCACGGCGATAAGCGGCCGCCGCCTCGCCGACCCGGCTCCCGACGACCATGTCCAGCTGCTCCTCGAGCATGCGCGCGACCAATTTCGGCGCGGAGGCCGCGTCATAGGTCGCATCCCCGTCCGCCATGACATAGATGTCCGCGTCGATGTCGGCGAACATCCGACGCACCACCGCGCCCTTGCCCTGGATGCGCTCGGTCCGCACGATCGCGCCCGCCTCGCGCGCCACCTCCACCGTTCGGTCGCTGGAGTTGTTGTCGTACACGTAGATCGCTGCGCCCGGCAGCGCCGCACGGAACCCTGCCACTGTGAGGCCGATCGCGGCATCTTCGTTGTAGCACGGCAGCAGGACAGCTATCACTGGCTGATTCAAGCGTAATTCCTTGCGTAATCGCTGCCGCATACTGCGTCACTGCGCCGCTCACCTGATAGCTCAAGGTTCTTGCGGAAGGATGGACGCCGGGCAAGCCTGCCGGGCAGGGCCAGGGAAGCACATGGCAGGACGATCATACGTCTGCCTGAGGCCAAACAGCACATCACCCCGGCTTCGATCCGGAGTCCCGCACCCGCCATATCGCGGAAGGTGGCGGGACCCCGGCGCAAAGCCGGGGTGATGAGAATAGGAACAGTCAATCGCCAGACCGTCGGTGCCGGGAACTGGAGACATCACGCGCTACGTTGTCGCATGTTTCTCCACGCCGCCGTGAACGGTCGACGGACCGGCCTTGCGGTTACGCCTCGGTTTTCGGCGCAGCCTTCTTGGCCGGTGCCTTCTTGGCAGGCTTGGCTTCCGCTTCGCCCTCAGCCGCTTCGTCCTGCGCGGCCGGCTTTGCGGCAGCCTTCTTCGCCGCCGGCTTCTTGGCCGGAGCCGCCGCGGCAGCTTCCTCGCCAGCGTCGGCAGGAGCATCAGCCGCCTTCTTCTTGGCCGCAGGCTTCTTGGCCGGCTTCACCTCGGCATCGTCCTCAGCTGCCACGTCGGCGGTAGCTTCCTCGGACTTCTTCTTGGCAGCAGCCTTCTTCTGCTTGGGCTTGTGGTTGTCGTGATCGTGGTGGTGCGTGCCGGTCGCGAAACCGTCCTCGCTCTCGATCGCGGCTTCCAGCTCCTCGCGGGTCGTCTCGCGCTCGGTCACGTCAGCCTTGTCGAACAGGAAGTCGACGACCTTGTCCTCGTACAGCGGCGCACGCAGCTGGGCAGCCGCCATCGGCTCCTGCTGGATGTACTGGATGAAGCGCTGCTGGTCCTCGCCGCGATACTGCTGCGCGGCCTGGGCGATCAGGCGGTTCATCTCCTGCTGCGTCACCTCGACGCCATTCGCCTGGCCGATCTCGCTCAGCAGCAGGCCGAGACGGACGCGGCGCTCGGCGATTTTGCGGTAATCGTCGCGCTCCTTCTCCATCTCTTCCATGGCCGCCTTGGGATCGGGCTCATGGGTCGCTTCATGCTCAAGCTGCGCCCAGATCTGCTGGAACTCGGCTTCGACCATCGACGGCGGGACTTCGAAATCATGGCCGGCGGCGAGCTGGTCGAGCAGCTTGCGCTTCATGTGCGTGCGGGTGAGATTGCCCAGCTCGCTCTCGACCTGGCTGCGGATCAGGCCACGCAGCTGTTCGAGGCTCTCCAACCCGAGGTTCTTTGCCAGATCCTCATCGACCTTGGCTTCGCCCGCGGTCTTCACCGACTTAATGGTGAGATCGAAAGTCGCGTCCTGGCCGGCCAGTTCCTTGGCCTGATATTCCTCAGGGAAGGTCACCTTGATCTGGCGCTCTTCGCCTGCCTTTGCTCCAACGACCTGATCCTCGAAGCCCGGGATCAGTCGACCCGAGCCGAGCTCCACGGCCATGTCGGTGCCCGTGCCGCCCTCAAAGGCGACACCGTCCATCGTCTTGCCGACGAAATCCATGGTGACGAGGTCACCGTTCTGGGCGGCATAGCCCTCGTCGGTCTCGTCCCAGCTCTTGGTCTGGTCAGCGAACTTCTGAAGCTGCTCGTCGATCACCTCGTCGGCGGCCGGGACGACCAGCTTCTCGAGCTTGAGACCTTCGATAGCGGGAGCAGGCACCTGCGGCAGCACCTCGACCTCGATCTTCAGCTCGGCATCCTTGCCCGGCTCATAGCCTTCGGTCAGCGCGACGGAGGGCTGAACGGCAGGACGAAGCTGCTTCTCGGCGAGCAGCGCCTGGATGCTTTCCTGAATCGACGTGTTGAGCGCGTCCTGCATCAGCGCCGGGCCGTGCATCTTGCGCACCAGGTTTGCAGGAACCTTGCCCGGGCGGAAGCCCGGCATCCGCACCTGCGGCGCGACGCGTGCCAGTTCGGCATCGACGCGGGACTCGATGTCCTTCGCGGGGATGGTCAGCGTGTAGGCGCGCTTCAGGCCCTCGTTCAACGTCTCGACAGTCTGCATCTTCGTGCCTTGAAAAGAATTTCGTGGATGGTGCCTATCCGCGGGCACGCCGCGGATAAACTGGTGCGGGCGAAGGGACTCGAACCCCCACATCTTGCGATACTGGAACCTAAATCCAGCGCGTCTACCAGTTCCGCCACGCCCGCATAAGGCACCGCCGGTCGCGGGCCTCTATACCGCGCAGCGCCTCCCCGCAAGCATTGGCAGCAACCGCGACGCACGATCGCGCGTTGGTGCGGCAGAAGAGGACAGATGACAATGGCTACCACGCCCCCGCCCGAACAGCCTGTGCCCCCAAGCCAGCCGGCACAGCCGACCGCACCGCCGCCCGAGGTCACGCCGCCCAACCCCGATTTCGATCAGCCTGCCCCTGCCACTCCCGGCACCGATCCGGCACCTACGCAGCCGAGCATATGACCATGACTGACCGACGTACCAGCGATCCGCACCCGGACAGCATGCCAGAGGACGAACCCGACACCTCTCCTGACAGCGCACCGGCCGCATGGGACGATGCGGCACGTACCGACATCGAGGGCCAGACCGCGGCACGGAACGACGCGGTGGACGACGGCGCCCCGGCGGAGCCGCATGACGCGCCGGCCCGCTTCAGCGAGCCGGATGGGCCTGAGGCTCCATCCGTCGATCCGCGCGTGAACTGATCCACGCGCGCAGCGCCGCGAAAACATCTGAGGTGCAGGTGCCGCGCGGTGATCGTCGCTTGCGAGACGCCGTACCTACGGAGCGTCAGCCGAACGCAGCAGTGTCGCCGGTGCTTTGGACGGGTGCAAACAGCCGAAAGCCATTGGGCAGCCGGCGCGGTGCCTTGCCGCTCCGCGTAGCCTCGACCGCACCGATCGCTCCCAGGAGATCGCGCGGCGCGTAAGGCTTGGACAAGCAGCCGACCGCCAGCGCCTCCGCGTCTCCGGGGCAGTTTCCCGTCACGAACATCACGGGTATCCCGAGCTGACCAGCGGCGCGCGCCACCTCGATCCCGCTGCCATCCGCAAGCGCCAGATCAGCCAGCACAAGATGAATGTCGCTCGCCGTGTTCAGGATCGCCACCGCGTCTGCGACCCGGTCGACCGTGGCGATTATCTCATAATCCTGTTCGCTCAGCAGATGCTCGGTATCGAACGCAACAAGCGGCTCGTCCTCCACCACGAGTAGCCGTACGATTGAACGCTTCTTTCTGCCGAAGATCATTCCCTGGACCTGTGAGTTTTACGACGGCGAACGCCTGATCAGATAACGCGCATCTGCTCGCTGCGACGCAAATAATTTCGCCGCGCGCGCACAACGGCTGTATCAGGTGCGGCATGTCGAGTTCTTCCCGCGCCGGATCGCCGCCCACTGCGCCCTTGCATCGTATCGCCAAGCTCCTCGCCCGCGCCGGGGTTGCCTCCCGCCGCGAGATCGAGCGCATGATCGCTGATGGTCGAGTCGCGCTTGGCGGCGTGCTGGTCGACACTCCTGCAACGCTTTTGCCTTCGCTGGATGGCGTCACCGTTGATGGCGCGCCCGTGGCGGCGCCTGAGCCTGCCCGGTTGTTTCTGTTCCATAAGCCCACGGGTGTGCTGACGACCGAGCGCGATCCCAAGGGGCGGGCGACGATCTATGATCGACTGCCCAAGGGCCTGCCGCGGCTGATGCCCGTCGGTCGGCTCGATCTGAATACCGAAGGCCTGTTGTTGATGACCACCGATGGCGGCCTGAAACGACAACTCGAGCTGCCCGCCACCGGCGTGGAGCGTGCCTATCGCGCCCGCGCCTATGGCAAGGTCAGTCAACCGCAGCTTGAGGAACTGATCCACGGTGTCGAGATCGAAGGGGTGAGGTACGGCTCGATCGACGCCAACATCGAGCGGCGCACCGGCGCGAACCTGTGGATCGAGCTGGTGCTGAAAGAAGGCAAGAACCGCGAGGTTCGCCGCGTGCTTGAACATCTCGGGCTGCAGGTCAGCCGGCTGATCCGTACGCGTTACGGCCCGTTCGTCCTGGGGGAGCTGGCGCCAGGCGAAATCGGCGAAGTGCGCCATCATGACGTCGAGGCGTTTCAGGCAGACCCGACCCGGCGTGAACTGCCGCAGCCGTCCCGGCGCCGCGGGGTTGCGCCCGTCGCTGTGGATGATGCTCGAGCGCCGGAGGTGCGCGCCAGTGTCGAGCCTCGCGCGCAGGCCAAGGCCCGGCCGGTCGCGTCCGACAAGAGCAAAGCCGGCGCGAAACCGGCCAAGGGCCCACAGCGCCGCGCGGACGGCACGCTGGCCGTGCGTGACAGCGGCGCGCGCACCGAGCGCACCCGGTCGTTCCGGCAGGATCGCAGCGACGAAGCGCCGCGCTCGCCGCGACCGCGTCCGACCCGGCCTACTAAACCGCGGGGCGCGCGCTGATGCGGATCGTTGCGGGACAATGGCGTGGGCGCCCGCTCGCGGCACCCCGGGGAGACGTGACCCGCCCTACCGCGGATCGTACCCGGGAGGCGCTGTTTTCCATGCTGACCAGCCGTCTCGGCAGCTTTGACGGCCTGGCAGTGGCAGACCTTTTTGCCGGATCCGGCGCGCTGGGCCTGGAGGCGTTGTCGCGCGGGGCTGCTTCGTGCCTGTTCGTCGAGCAGGATCGTGCGGCGCTGGATGCCCTTCGCGCCAACATCACGACCTTCGCCGCGCCCGGCGCTGATGTCCGCGCCGGAAGCGTTCTGGCGCTGGGGCCGGCGCGAGCGCCAATGGACCTGATCATGATGGACCCGCCCTACGGCACCGGCGCCGGCGCGGTCGCCCTCCACAAACTGGGTCGGCTTGGCTGGACGGGGCCGGCCACGTGGATCAGCATCGAAACCGCGCGTGACGAGCAGGTGACCGTAGACGGCTTTGTCGAGGATGCCACTCGTGTCTATGGCAAAGCCAGATTGACGTTGCTCCGCCTCGCATAGCGGCTCGCCACGACGATGTGACGGCCTGGCAGTGCCGCGCTCACGGCTGCACGACGATCGCATGCGCGCGGGGACGTGGCCGCGTCGCGACCAGCGCGACCAGGCTTAGCGCGGCCGCCACGCTGCCGTACCAGCCCACCGCCGCCAACCCGACATTCTCCGCCAGCGCCTGCGCGATCAGCGGGGTCAGGCCGCCGCCAAGCACGCCCGCAATGTTGAAGGCCATCGACGCCCCCGTGTAGCGAACACGCGGCGGGAACAGGCCCGGCAGCCAAGCGCCGAGCGGGCCATAGACGAAGCCCATCAGCAGCAAGGCGAGCGCGAGATAAGCGAATACCAGCAGAAGTGATCCCGACCCCAGCATGGGGCCGAGCAGCGGTCCTGCCAGAACCACGCCCACGCAGCCCCCGGCAAGCACGCGCCGCTCATCGAACCTGCTGTCCGCGAGCCAGGCCGAGCCATAGATGCCGACCGCCATGAACAGGATCGCGCCAAGCTGGACGAGCAGCATCGACTGCATGGAATAGCCGAGCGTTTTCGTGCCGTAGCCGAGCGCGAAGGCGGTCGTGATATAGTAGAGGGCGAAGCACGCGATCGCGCCGATCGTCCCGGCGATGGTGGCAATGCCATGATGGCGGACCAGTTCCGCAAACGGCACGGCAGGGGGCGGTGCTTCTTCCAGTGCGGCGGCAAACTCGGCCGTCTCGGTGAGCTTGAGCCGGATCCACAAACCCAGCCCAACCAACAGGGCACTGATCAGGAACGGGATGCGCCAGCCCCACTCGCGGAACTGATCCTGCGTCAACCACAATCCGAGCAGAAGGAACAGGCCGTTGGCAGCGATGAACCCGGCCGGGGCGCCCATCTGGGGCGCGCTGCCGAAGCGGGCACGCCAGCCCGGCGGCGCATTCTCCACCGCCAGCAGCGCCGCCCCGCCCCATTCTCCGCCAAGGCCGAACCCCTGCCCGAACCGCAGCAGGCACAGAATGAACGGTGCCCACCAGCCGGCATCGGCATAGGTCGGGAGAAAAGCGATCAGCGTGGTGGACAGCCCCATGGTGAGCAGGCTGGCGACGAGCGTTGACTTGCGGCCGATGCGATCCCCGAAATGGCCGAAAAAGGCGGCCCCGACCGGACGCGCGAAAAAGGCGACCGCCAGCGTGGCGAAGCTTGCCATCTGCTGCATGCCGGGCTCCGCCACCGGGAAGAAGATCTGCCCGAAGACGAGGCTTGCCGCGGTGGCGTAGATGTAAAAATCGTAGAATTCGACGCCTGTGCCGACGAAGCTCGCCAGCAGCACGCGGCGGGGGGAATTGGTGCTGGTCGCGGTCGTCGCAGTGGTCGTCGTCATGCCCCCCTCTCCCCTCGCCGCCAGCCCGCGTCAATATTGCCGTCCGCCGGCACTTGGGCGGCGCAAAGACAAACTTTCCACGCGCGCCGACGAAGAAGCGCGGGGACTGCCCGCCGGCAAACCGACCGGCAAAATTCTCGAAGTCAGTCCATACCGGGATAAGTTTGAAAAGCGGGAAGCTCAGTGATGCCGGCGGTCCAGCCGAGCCGATCCTTGACCATGATCTGCGCGCCCGGCGGCTGGCTTTCGGGGTCGTCGAGCGTTCCCGACTGGATGTCGATGATGCCCGGCAACGCTTCGGCATTGCGGTAGAACAGCCCCGTCCCGCAGCTGCCGCAAAACTCACGCGTGCCGTGCTGCGAGGAATGATAGGTAGCCGTGTCCCCGCTGACCGTCACGCGATCGGCCGGCCAGGCGATCCAGCCGACCAGCGGCGCGCCGGACCAGCGGCGGCAATCATCGCAATGGCAGATGGCATGATGTTCCGGCGGCCCTTCCGCCGACCAGCTGATCGCCCCGCAGTGGCATTTGCCCGTCGTCGCCATCGACTCCTCCTCCTGCTTCATGTTTCCGCTATGTTCTCATGAAGCCGCATCAACTGCAATGATCATTCTGGGAAGCGGCGATGCCCCGGGAGCAGATGGGCACGGGCGAGCCATTCAGGCGCATCGGCGAGCTGGATCCGCTCGGTCGGGACGTGTGCATCGGGATCGTCGAACGTGGCAGACTGAACGTCGACCAGCCCGGGAAACAGCGACTCGCTCTCGTAGAACAGGCCGGTCCCGCAACCAGCACAGAAGCGCCGCTCGACATCGTCCGAGGATCGATAGATCGTCGTGTCGCCCTGAACCGCCAGATCCTCCCGGCGCACCGATGCCCAGCCCACCGGAACGGCGCCGGCACAGCGCCGGCAGTCGCTGCAATGGCAAAGCGAGTGTCGGCTGACCTCACCGCTGATCACGTAACGCACCGCGCCGCAATGGCACCCTCCGCTGATCGTCACGTCGCTTGCTCCCACCGCCCTCGTTCCCTAACTGTTCGTGCGTGACCGATACCCAGCTTGCCGACCCTCCGTATCTTAGGGGCCTCAATCCGCAGCAGCGCGAAGCGGTGCTCACCACCGATGGGCCCGTGCTGGTGCTGGCCGGCGCCGGCACCGGCAAGACCGCGGCGCTGACCGCCCGGCTTGCCCATCTGCTCTATACCCGCCGCGCCTACCCCAGCGAAATCTTGTCCGTCACCTTCACCAACAAGGCCGCCCGCGAGATGCGCGAGCGGGTCGGGCGGCTGGTGGGCGATGCGGTCGAGGGCATGCCGTGGCTGGGCACATTCCACGCGATCGGCGCCAAGATGCTGCGCCGCCATGCCGAACTGGTCGGGCTGCAGAACAATTTCACCATTCTCGACACCGATGACCAGCTTCGCCTGCTGAAGCAGCTGATCGCCGCGGCCGATATTGACGAAAAGCGCTTTCCCGCGCGCAGCCTCGCCGGGCTGATCGACGAATGGAAGAACAAGGGGCTCACCCCGCGCGAGATCGATGCGGGGGAGAGCGAACGCTATGGCAATGGCCGCGGCGGTGAGCTGTACGAACAATATCAGGATCGCCTGCGCGCAGTGAACGCGTGCGACTTCGGCGACCTGCTGCTCCATGTCCTGACCATCCTGAAGACCAATCGCGAGGTGCTGGAGCAATATCAGCAGCGCTTCCGATACATCATGGTGGACGAGTACCAGGACACCAATTCCGTCCAGTATCTCTGGCTGAGGCTGCTGGCACAGGAACGGCGCAACATCTGCTGCGTGGGGGACGACGACCAGTCGATCTATTCCTGGCGCGGCGCGCAGGTGGAGAACATCCTCAAGTTCGAAAAGGATTTTCCCGGCGCCAAGGTGATCCGGCTGGAGCAGAATTACCGCTCCACGCCGCACATCCTGGGCGCGGCGGGCGGCGTGATCGGCAACAATTCGGGCCGGCTCGGCAAGCAGCTGTGGACCGAGCTGGACGTGGGCGAAAAGGTTCGCGTGATCGGCGTTTGGGACGGCCCGGAGGAGGCCCGGCGCGTTGGTGACGAGATCGAGGCCTGCCAGCGTGACTTCCGGGCCGAAGGCGACAAGTCGCTGGACGATGTTGCCATCCTGGTCCGCGCGCAGCACCAGACGCGCGAGTTCGAAGATCGCTTCATCGCCATCGGCATGCCCTATCGCATCGTTGGCGGCTTCCGCTTCTACGAGCGGCAGGAAATCCGCGACGCGCTCGCCTATCTCCGCATCGTCAACCAGCCGGCCGACGACCTTGCCTTCGAGCGGATCGTCAACACGCCCAAGCGCGGCCTTGGCGACAAGGCGATCGCCAAGCTGCACCAGCTCGCCCGCGCCCAGAACCTGCCGCTGAGCCTGGCCGCCGCACGCATCCTGGACACCGACGAGCTGACGCCGCAGGCGCGCCGTGCGCTGGGCAATTTCATCGGCGACATTGCCCGATGGCGCGACATGGCGCGCGACCTGCCGCATGCCGAGCTGGCGCGGCAGATCCTGGATGAATCGGGCTATACCGCCATGTGGCAGGCGGAGAAATCCGCCGAGGCGGCAGGGCGACTGGAGAATCTGAACGAACTGGTCCGCGCCATGGAGGAATATGAGAGCCTCGGCGCCTTCCTGGAGCATGTCAGCCTCGTCATGGACAATGAGGGCGCGCGCGAGGACCCGAAGGTGACGATCATGACGATCCACGCCGCCAAGGGCCTGGAGTTCGACACGGTGTTCCTCGCCGGGTGGGAGGAAGGGCTGTTCCCGTCGCAACGCGCGCTGGACGAAGGCGGCACACGCAGCCTGGAGGAGGAGCGGCGCCTGGCCTATGTCGCGATCACCCGTGCGCGCCGGCTGGCCGTGATCCTGCACGCCGCCAACCGCCGCATCTATGGGCAGTGGACCAGTTCCATCCCCTCGCGCTTCGTTGGCGAACTGCCGCCCGATCATGTGGAAAGCGAAACCACCATGAGCGGGGGCGAAAGCCTGTGGCGCGCCAATTGGTCCGAGCGGGCCGATCCCTTCGCCGATGTCGGGCGCGGCACCGGGCGTGGGCCGGGGTGGCAGCGGGCGGCGGGCACGCTGGGCGGCAAGCCGGGCGGAGAATGGCAAAGCCGCACCTTCAACCGCGAGCCGACGCGCGTGGTGGAAAGCCGCGCGCCTTCCGTCAGCCTCGGCAACAAGGGCCGGTCCGACCTGTCCGTCGGGCAGCGGGTGTTCCACCAGAAGTTCGGCTATGGCACGATCGAAAGCATCGAAGGCAACAAGCTCGAGATCGAATTCGAGAAGGCCGGGCACAAGCGCGTGATGGACAGTTTCGTCACCCTGCCGTGACGCTGGCCTGCTTTACGCGCCGGGGTGGAGCCGCGATAGAAGCGGCATGACCATGACCCGCGCCGAAGCCGAACACCTCGCCAGACAGGGTGTGGAGGCGTTGCGGCGCGGCGATGGCGCAGAGGCGCGGGCGAACTTCGACCAAATCATCGCGGCGCGCCCGGCGGACTTTCCCCTGCCCTGGTTGGCTTTGGCGCAGGCGTGCCGGTTGAGCGGGGACGCAGCTGCCGAGACTGCGGCGCTGCAGGCGCAATTGCGCGAACAGCCGCGTCATATTGCCGCCCTCCTGCTGATGGGCGATCGCAAGCGGCAGGACGGCGACGATCGCGCCGCCGCGAACTTCTACACCGCCGCGCTCAACCAGGCGGCCGTGACACGCGACGTGCCGCCCGCGCTCCACCCGCTGCTGCGGCAGGCGGAGGCGTTCAAGCAGGAGGCGAACGCGCGCTTCACCGGCCATGTCGAGGGCGCGATCACCGGCCCGCAGCCGCCGCGGGTCGCGCAATCGATCGAGCTGCTGCTCGGCCGGCGCGAATTGTACCTGCAACAGCCGAGCATGTTCTATTTCGAAGGGCTGCCGCAGCGCGCCTTTTACGCGCGCGACGAGTTCGCCTGGGTGGCGGAACTGGAAGCGGCCACCCCGGCGATCCGGGCCGAGCTGGAGGCCGCGACGGAGGGTTTCGCGCCTTATGTGGAGGGCAATGCCGATCGCCCGCTGCCGAACAATCCGCTGCTCGACGATCCGGCGTGGAGCGCGCTTCATCTGTGGCGCGGCGGCGAGGTGGTGGAGGCGAACGCGTCGCGCTTCCCGGCGACCATGGCGGCGCTGGCGAAGCTGCCGATCCCGCGCATTGCCGGGCGGTCGCCGATGGCGCTGTTCTCGCGATTGACGCCGGGCGCGCACATCCAGCCGCATCACGGCCTGCTCAACACGCGCCTGATCTGCCACCTGCCGATCATCGCGCCGCCCGGATGCGGGCTGCGCGTCGGCGCGGACGTGCACCAATGGCGCGAGGGCGAACTGGTCATCTTCGACGATTCCTTTGAACACGAAGCGTGGAACCGGGGCAGCGAAACACGCACGGTGCTGCTGTTCGAGATCTGGAAACCGGAGATCGACGTGGCGGAGCGCGGCGCGCTGACCCGCCTGTTCGAGGCCATCGATGCTTATGGCGCACCGATGCAGGACCAAGGCTGATCGTCCGTCCGGGGCGCGAGGTTCGTTCAGGAACGATATGGCCGGGCGGCCGTATCCTGCTGCGGCCCATTGTGGGCGTGGAGAGAAACGTCACATGCTTACCCGTCGCATCGCGATCGCCATCGGCGCAGCGGCCGTCGCCATCGGCACGCCCGCCGTCGCCCAGTCCAGCGCAGACGATGCGCGTTTCCGCGCGGCGCAGGAACGGTTCGAGCGCGAGTTGCAGATCTTCCGCAGCGAATTTGACCGCTATCAGTCGGTGCGCCGGGTGCCGGGTTCCGGCTATCGCGATCCGCGCTGGGACGATGGTCGCGGCGCGCCGCCGCCCGTCTCGCGCTATGACGACGAGGAATGGCGCGACGAGGGGGATTATGATCCCACCCGCTATTACCGCTCCGGCACGCAATATCAGGAGCGTGCGCTGGCCCCCACCGATCGCGTCTATTCCGGCTCCGACGGGCGCTATTACTGCCGCCGCTCCGACGGCACGACGGGCCTCATCGTCGGCGGCGCGCTGGGCGGCGTCCTGGGCAATGTGATCGACGGCGGGCGCAGCCGGATCGTCGGAACGCTGTTCGGCGGCGCGGCTGGCGCGCTGGCGGGGCGGGCCGTGGACCAGAACAGCCAGGTCCGCTGCCGGTGAGCGAGGCGGCCGCCCTGATTGCGCGCCATCGCCTGGCGCCGCATCCCGAGGGCGGCCATTATCGCGAGACGGTGCGCCTGCCAGCGCCGGCGGGAGAACGATCGCCGATGACCGCGATCCTGTTCCTGCTCGATGTTGGCGAGCGGTCGCACTGGCACCGGGTGGATGCGGCGGAGCTGTGGCTGTGGCACGCCGGCAGCCCGCTGCTGCTGCATGTGGAGGGGGAAGGCGCGATCACCACGCACCGGCTGGGGCCAGACGCGCCGCAGGTGCTGGTGCCCGCGCACGCCTGGCAGGCAGCCGAGGCGGCGGCCGGCTGGGCGCTGGTCAGCTGCATCGTGACGCCGGGGTTCGACTTTGCCGGGTTCGAGCTTGCGCCGCCCGGCTGGTCGCCCTCAGCCCTCGATGGTTAGCAGCGTAACGCCTTCGTAGCGCTCTTCGGCCGGGTTGAAGAGCTCGCTGCGCGTGAAGCGGCGCGGGGTGACCCGCATGCCGCTGAGGCCAGCGATCTTGAACGCGCCGATCTTCGGCTCTCGCGGGGGCTTGCCGTCACGCTCCAGCGTCAGCGCGTCGAGGTAGAACTCGCCGTGCTTGGTGTAGACGATGTGCGGGGCCAGCGTGACCGTGCCGCGATTATAGGTCGCGGCGATCGCCTGTTGCTTCACGATCGCTTCGAAAACGGTCGGCATGCTGACGGGCGGCGTTGCTGGTGCGGCGACCCGATCTTCATCGGTGTTCAGCTTCATGCTCACCGGCAATATCCATGCTGTTGCAGTGCAGCAATAACCGTTTTCTGCAACGGTGCGTTCCCACTTTGCATCCGTAAACCTACGTAGCAAAACGAATCGCGCCGTGCCTGGCGGAATGATAGCGTTCCTTATGCCCCATCTGCTGCTCCCGGGCGACCAAGCGCCCTGGTTTCATGCCCCGGCGTTGTCCGGCAACCCGCGCTACGCCTTTGACACCGCCGCCGGCCGCCCGATCCTGATGCTGTTCGCCGGCCGCGCCGCTCATCCCGCGATCGCCCCGGCGCTCCAGCTGCTGGCGGAGAACCGGGCGCTGTTCGATGATCGGGGGGCGAGCTTCTTCGGCGTATCGACCGATCCCGCCGATGCGACGCAGGGCGTGGTGCGGCAGGAACTGCCCGGCATCCGCTGGTTCCTGGATCATGACGCGGCCGTGTCGCGCCTGTACGGGGCGTGCGACGAGGCGGAGGGCCCGGCCAAGTACCGGCCGCACTGGCTGCTGCTGGACAGCACCTTGCGCGTGCTGGACCGGTTTCCGCTCAACGCCGGCGACCAGGCGATTGCGGCATTGCAGACGCAGATAGCGGCGCCGGAGATCTATCCCGCCGCGCCGGTGCTGATCGTGCCGCGCGTGTTCGAGCCGGCGCTGTGCCGGCGACTGATCGAGCTTTACGAGGCCAATGGCGGTGAGGAGTCGGGCTTCATGCGCGAGGAAAACGGCCTGACGGTCGGGCGTATCGATCATAGCCACAAGCGCCGGTCAGATTACCATATCGAGGATGATGCCCTGCGCGAACAGCTGCGCGCCCGCCTCGCCCGTTTCCTGATCCCGCAGATCAAGCGCGCGCTCGGCTGGGAAGCGACACGGATCGAGCGGTGGCTGGTCGCCTGCTATGACGGCGACAATGGCGGCGGGCATTTCCGCGCGCATCGCGACAATACGACCAAGGGAACGGCGCATCGCAAGTTCGCCTGCACGATCAACCTGAACGCCGGCGACTATGACGGGGGTGATCTCTGCTTTCCCGAATATGGCCCGCAGACCTATCGCGCGCCGACCGGCGGGGCGGTGATCTTCTCCTGCTCGCTGCTGCACGAGGCGAAGACCGTCACTCGCGGCAAGCGATATGCGTTCCTGCCGTTCCTCTATGACGAGGAAGGCGCCAGGCTGCGCGCAGCCAACCAGCGTTATCTGGCGCCGGAATCCACCAGCCACCCGGCCGCTGCCGCGGATGCGCCCGACTGATCATCAGGCCGGCGCGCCGGGCGGCCTTACGGGGCGCCGGGCCCGATCAGCTTCTGCGCGAAATACACCGTCTGCAACGCCTGCAGCCGCGCGCCCTGGGCGATATCGGCATCGCCGGAATGGCCGCCGGCCGTATCCTCATAGAAGAGGTACGGCAGGCCATATTCCTTCATCCGTGCCGCGAACTTGCGCGCATGTTGCGGGCCGACGCGATCGTCCTTAGTGGTCGTCCAGATGTACGGCTCCGGATAACGGCCATTCTTCCGGAGCGCATGATAGGGCGACATGCTGGCGAGAAAGGCGCGCTCCTCCGGCACGGAAACGGAGCCATATTCGTCCACCCACGACGCGCCGGCGGCGATGCCTTCGTAGCGCAGCATGTCGAGCAGCGGCACCTGGATCGTCACCGCGCCCCAGAGTTCGGGGTGCTGAGTGAGCTCCACCCCCATCAGCAGACCGCCGTTGGAGCCGCCATAGATGCCAAGCTTCTCCGCGCTGGTGATGCGGCGCGCGAACAGATCCCGGGCGATGCCGGCGAAATCGTCGAACACCAGCTGGCGCTTCGTCTTGCGGCCCGCCTCATGCCATTTCGGCCCGAACTCGCCGCCGCCGCGAATGTTGGCCAGTACGAAGGCGCCGCCCCGCTCCAGCCACAGCTTGCCCGTGATGCCGGAATAATAAGGCGTATTCGAAATCTCGAAGCCACCGTAGGCCGTCATCAGCGTGGGCGTGCTCCCATCCTTGGGCGCTCCGTCGCGGTGAACGAGGAAATAGGGCACCATGGTACCATCCGACGAGCGCGCCTCGAACTGCTCCACGACGAGGCCGCTGGCATCAAACCGCGCAGGTGAGGATTTCACGGCCACCGGCGCCGCCGTGCTCGACGCGTCGAATGCCATCAGCCGGGTCGGCGTGGTGAAGCCTGAAATCGTGAGATAGCCGCGATCGCCGCCATGTTCGGCCGTCACCAGATCGACCGACAGATTGTCGGGCAGATCAAGCGCACGGCTCTTCCAGCCCTCGCCCGAGGGCGTGAACACCATCGCCCGGCCGCGTACGTTGTCGTAAACGGACGCGATCACCGCGGAATCGGTGACGGCCACATTGCCTCGGTCCACCGACTGACGTGGCCCGGGCGCGAAGATCGTAACGAGGTCGCCGCGCCCTTCGAGTGCATCCTTGAGCGGCAGCGAGGCCAGCGCGCCTTCCGGCACCTTGCGCCATGTTTCGCTGGTGCGAACGACCAGCTGGCCGCTCACCAGCCCGTTCACCTCCACCTTGCCGGGCAACGGCACCTTCACCGCCCTGGTGCCGTCCCAGAGCAGGATGTCCGAGGTGAAGAAGGTCTTTGCGCGGGTGATCACGATCGCACGATTGCCCAGTGCGTCCCGCTCCACCGAAGGCCAGGTGCCGATATCGTCGGGCGTGCCGCGATGGATCTCCTGCGCGGAGGCGAGCGGCTGGCCGCGCTTCAGGATCTTCACGACGAAGGGATAGCCGGACTTGGTGAGCGTGCCCTCGCCCCAGTCGCGCGAGACGATCAGCGTGTCGGCATCGATCCAGTCGGCGTTCTGCTTGGACGCGGGCAGATCAAACCCGCCCTTCACGAACGTGCCGGTCTGGAGATCGAATTCGCGCAGGCTGGTCGCATCCTCCCCGCCTTCGCTCAAGGCGACAAGGCAGCGGCGCTCGTCCGGTTCCAGGCAGGTGACGCCCTTCCACACCCATTTGCGCCCTTCCGCCTGGGAAAGCGCATCAAGGTCGATCAGCGTCGTCCATTCGGGATTGGCGCTGGCGAAATCGGCCGCACTGGTCACCCGCCAGATGCCCTGCGGGTGCGCCTTGTCCCGCCACAGGTTGAAGACGCGCCCGTTGATGATCTGCGGCATGGGAATGCGATCTTCGGCGGAGGCGATCTCCAGCGCCTCGGCGTAGAAGGTCGGATAGCGCGGGTCCGCCTCCAGCCGCGCCAGCGTGCGCTTGTTTTCGGTTTCTACCCAGGCGAGCGGCTTGGCGCCCTCCCGATCTTCGAGCCAGATATGGGGATCATCAGTCACGGCCGCGGTTTGGGCGATCCCGCCCGAGGTCGCAAGCACCGCCAATCCCACAGCCGCCAACCACCGATGCTTCATGTGTCGCTCCCCCGTTATCAGGCATCCTCCATGCCGGGCGCGCCGACCGGCCGCAATGTGCCGGAACTGTTTCGGATCATCCCGCCCCTTGCGACGTTTGCCCGCCAGTCACCGCTCGTTCACGCCGTGCGGCTCGGGAGGATGAATTGCACCCGCCACAACAATCGACCGCGGGCCATCGGGATGACAGCGGCGCTTGCCCGCCCGGCCAGCTTCCGTAATGCAGGCCGCGATGTCGGATGGCCTGCCCCTTCCCCGCCGCCTCTTTGCGATAGCCTCGCTGGGAAGCGGCTCCGCGCTGGTCATCATCGACGGCGGCATCGCCAATGTCGCGCTGCCCACCATCGCGCACGACCTGGGCGTCGCGCCCAGTTCGGTGGTGTCGATCGTCACCGTCTATCAGGTGATGCTGGTCATGCTTCTCCTGCCGTTCGCCGGGCTGGGTGAGCGGATCGGGCTGAAGCGCACCTATCAGGCGGGGCAGGTGATTTTCGCGGTCGCGACTTTGCTCTGCTTTTTCGCCAAGAGCCTGCCGTTCCTGCTGATCGTGCGGGCGGTACAGGCGATCGGGGCAGCGGGGGTGCTGAGCGTCTCATCCGCGCTGATCCGCCAGACCTATCCGGCGAGCCAGCTTGGCCGCGGGCTCGGCATCAATTCGGTGATCGTCACCAGCTCCGCCGCGGCCGCGCCGACGATCGGCGGGCTGGTGCTGGCGGTGGCGCCCTGGCCTTGGGTATTCGCCAGTTCGCTGCCCTTTGCCGTCATCAGCATCGCGCTCGGTCGCTCCCTGCCCGATCCCAAGCCGGGCCTCGCGCACCTCGATCTTATCGGCGCGATCATGTGCGCTGGCATGTTCGGCCTCACCATCGGCGGGGCGGAAAGCCTGGTTCATGGCGACAGCCCGGTGGTGAGCCTTGCCATCATCGCGACAGGCGCGGCGCTCGGCTGGTTCTTCGTCCGGCGCGAAATGGGCGCCCCTGCCCCGATCCTGCCCGTCGATCTTCTCGCGCGGCCGATCATCGCGCTGTCGGCGGTGGGCAGCCTGACGGCGTTCACCGCCTCCATGACCCTGCTGGTTTCCACCCCCTTCCGCCTGTCGGCTCTCGGCTTCACCGCGACCCAGATCGGCGCGTGCATCGCGCCCTGGCCGCTCACCAACATGATCGTGGCGCCGCTGTCCGGCTTTCTTTCGGATCGCGTGCCGGCCGGCATTCTGGGCGGCATCGGCATGGCGGTGACGCTGGTGGCGCTGACGCTGCTCGCCACCTTGCCGGCGGATCCGAGCTATTTCGACGTGGCCTGGCGCATGGCGCTGTGCGGCTCGGGCTTCGGCCTGTACCTGCCGCCCAATGCCCGGCTGGTCGTCGGCTCCGCCCCGAAAGCGCGGGCGGCGGCAGCGGGCGGCCTCGTCTCCACCGTCCGGCTCACCGGGCAGACGACCGGCGCAACGCTGGCGGCGGCCCTGCTCGCCGCCGGGGTCGGCGCTGGCGCGGTGCCGTCGATGGTCGCCGCCGGCCTCGCACTGATCGCCGGCCTGTGCAGCATCGCCCGGCTGCGGCCGTCGATCCGAAGGCCAACGATGACCGAAGTGCGGGACGACGTGCCCACGCTGCGGCAAACGCGTTAGGCGGCGGCCCGGGCACGGAACGCGGCCTTGCCGCTACCGTTCTTCCAGTCTCACCGACCGGAGTTGAACATGCCCTACGTCAAGACGCGCGATGGTGCCGATCTGTTTGTGAAGGATTGGGGCGAGGGTCGACCCGTCGTGCTGATCCACGGCTGGCCGCTCTCCGCCGACAGCTGGGATCCGCAGGCCCTGGCGCTGGCCGAGGCGGGCTATCGCGTGATCGCCTATGACCGGCGCGGCTTCGGACGGTCCAGTCAGCCATGGAACGGCTATGACTATGATTCGCTGACCGACGATCTGGCGGAAGTGATGAAGGCCGCCGGGGTGGAGCAGGACGCAACGCTCGTCGGCTTCTCCATGGGGGGCGGCGAAGTGGCGCGTTACATGAGCCGCCATGACGGCCGCGGCGTCAACGCGGCGGTGCTGATCGGCTCGGTCGTGCCGGGCCTGCTGAAATCGGAGGAGAACCCGCATGGCGCGCCGGAGGCGGACCTGCTGCAGATCGGCGAAGGCATCCGGCACGACCGCGCCGACTTCTTCCGCAGCTTCTTCAAGGACTTCTTCGGCGTCGGCTATGTTACCAGCCCGGTGAGCGAGGCGACGCTCGACTGGGCATGGCGGCTGGCGATGCAGGCGTCACTGCGTTCCACGCTGGAATGCGCACGCAGCTTCAGCTTCACCAATTTCCGACCCGACCTGCCGGCGTTCCGCGTGCCGACGCTGGTGATCCACGGGACGGGCGACAAGACAGTGCCGATCGACGCCACCGGCCGCGCCGCTGCCAGCGCGATCGGCATGAGCCAGCTGGTGGAATATGACGGCGCGCCGCACGGGCTGTTCGCCACCGAAAGCGACCGGCTGACCAAGGATCTGCTGACGTTCCTCAGCCGATAGCAAGGGCTCGGGCGCGGCGCTTCCTGCCGCGCCCGGCCAGGGTTAGCGCGCGCGTATCCGGTGCTGCGCCATGGCGGCGTAATCCGCCTGGCATGCGTCGGCGACCTCAGCGAGCGCTGGCGGCAACGCCTCGGGTTCCGGCTCGGGCGGGCCGAAGCCGCTGGATGCCTCGACCCGGCCATACCAATGCGCGGCCCAGACGCCGTCGTCCACGTGGCGCCCCGGCGCCCAGGACAGCATCGCTTCATCCCACGGGATGCCGAGCGCCCCGCAGAGGGCAGACAGCGTGCCGGCGGGATCACGCAGCACGTCCGCCGAATCGATCACCGGCGGCGCGGTGCCGAGC